>CAZDSL010000017.1:0-17161 GCA_964507655.1 uncultured Mycobacteriaceae bacterium
TGGTGGCGATCCCGGTGACCGACGGCGTATTCGGCACTCCGAGAACGCTCGCGAGCGGGCTCCCGACGCTCGCATCCGTGACGGCGACGAGCGACACCGTCTACGCGGTCGGCCGGGGCGGGAACGGGACAGTGTGGTCGATCCCGGCAGCGGGCGGCGATGCGCGCAAGATATCGGACATCCTGTATCCGAGTGACATCGCCGTCTCGGGCGACACGCTGTATGTAGCGGGGAGCGCACCAGGCGACTACGGACAGATCTCCACGATCCCGACGGCCGGCGGCGACCCCACGCTCCTCGCCGGGCTGGGGCACCGCAGCTCCTCCCCGGGGATCACTGCGTCCGGGCAGACGCTCTACGTCGCGATCCCGTATGCAGAACAGAGCGGCATCGTCTCCGTGCCGATGTCAGGGGGAGCGGTGGATCGCGTCGCGGACGCTCAGAACGCGCGCTCGATCACCACCGACGACGCGACGCTGTTCTGGCGAAACGACGCCGGCAATCTCTCCTCCGTCCCGATCACAGGCGGCAACTCGACGCCGCTCGCGACCGAGGCGGGGATGCGGGATTTGGTCGCCGTCGGCGACAACGTCTACGCGGCGGTGCACACCGGCAGCATCGTTGCGATCCCGAAGACCGGCGGCGACCCGGTCACCGTGGTCGAGGGCCTGCATTCACCCGAGGGCATCGCTTACGTCTCGTCGGAAGAGCCGTGCCCGGGCCCGACAGGGTCGCTGGAAGAGTTCTTCGGTTCGGTAGCCGGTTCGGTGGCGAGCTCCATCCCCGGCCAGCGGACATCCTGCGGCGGCGCGGGCGGTTCCGCGGTCGGGTCCATGGTGGCAGGCGGTGCCGGTTCGCACGTCGGCAGCTGAGTGCACGTCGACGCCTCAGGCTCCGCCCCACGTGGTGGAGACTGAGGCCTGGGCGAGGAGGCTCGGCGCAGATCGCGGAGAGCGCCTCATGCCCAGCCTTGGGGCGGGGTCTCCAGGCCGCACGGCGGGTACTTGGGAGCGCCGAACGAGTCCGCGGCGACGAGCAGCGGGGTGCTCGCCGTAATCGTGGGCTCGGGCGACCGGCAGTGACCCAGAGTCGGTCGCGGCCGCCCTGCTTGCGAGGGGCCCGGCGCGGTTGCCGGTCGCCACGCGCGACCGGCCGGCGCGTGCCTCATCAAGAAGCAGGGCTCATGCTCAGGTACGGGCCTGTGCACCCACCTGCTGCGCCGCCCAGGCCTTCACCTGCGCTTTCGCCAGCTTCCCGCCGGATGAACGCGGCAGCGCGTCGACGCTAAGGAGATACTCGGGAAGCATCTCCGAGGACACGCCGCGCCCCCGGAGGAACCCCGTCAGATCCGCTAGATCGACGCTCATGCCATCGCGAACGGTCACGACGGCGCAGGCCTTCTCCCCGAACACCGGATCGGGCACCGGCACGACGACGCAGAGTTCGATATCCGGGTGCGCGTCGATCTCGTTCTCGACCCGAGCGGCCGAGATGTTCTTGCCTCCCCGGATGATGATGTCGGAGTTACGGCCGATCACGGTGAGATACCCCGCGTCGTCGATTTGGACAACGTCGCCCATCAGCATCCACCCGTCCTGCGTGTAGAGCTCCGCGTTGGCGGCCTCGTCACCGTAGTAACCGCCGCAGGTCAGCGGGCCACGACCGGCCGGTACCCCCGCGGCGCCGGACCCGGTCACATCATTGCCGTCCTCGTCGAAGAGCCGGACGCGCATCGTGTCGATGACCCGGCCCGCCGTGCGCAGTCGCCGTTCCGGCGGGTCCCCGAGCGTCGTATAGCTCAGAGCCCCGGTCTCGTTCGACCCGTAGAACTGCAGCACAGTGGCCCCGGTTCGTTCCTCGAATGCGGCCGCGCTCTTGTAGGGGACCGCCTCTCCGCCGGTGAACATCACCCGGAGCGAAGTAAGATCAGCAGTGCGCGATGACGGCGCATTGAGCAGCATCTTGAACTGAGTGGACACGCAGCAGAGGACCGAAACCTGCTCTCGCTCGATCAACCGGATCATGTCTTCCACGTCGAAGCGGGGCAGCACAACCAACGGCACCCCAAGCACGGCTGGTGCGTAGTGCGAAGTCCACAGCCCGAAGCCGAACGGTGCTGGCACGGCCCCAAGGAAAACGTCCTCTGAGGTGAGGCCGCCCGCGCGGCGGGCGAGTTCACTGAATGCGAGCCATCGATTGTCGAACTGCGTGACGCACTTGGGCAGGCCGGTGGTACCGGATGTGGAGTTGATCATCGAAAGCTGATCAGGGCCCAGCGCCCTGCCTGCCACCTCGGATTCCGCAGCGGCGGTGACGCTTACGGGCACGGACACCGCACCCTTCCGGCCGAGAATCGTCTCCACCCCCTTGTCCCCCTGAACGATGACATGCGAGATCCCGGCCGGCCAGTCCCCGTCGAGGGGCGCAGTGCTCGGGGCCGCAATCATTACCCGGGCGCCGGTGCTCTCGGTGAGGTGAGCGGTCTCCTTCCGCCCGGCTCGATGCCCGATCCCCACGCCGACGACGCCGGCGCGGGCGGTCCCCACCAGGGCGGCATGGATTCCCGGCCCGTCGGGCATCTTCACCGCTACATGGTCGCCCAAGTCGAGACCGAGCCCCACCACCAGGGCGGCGATGTCATCTGCCCATGCGTCGTATTCCGCCCACGAAGTGGTGGAATCGGCCGTCACAATGGCGCGCCCGTCCGGAATGCGCACCGCGTTGTCGCGCACGATTGCATGCAGCGGCCGATCGCCCCACCATCCTTCCGCCACGTACAACGCGCGCTCGCGTGCCTCAGGGAGCCGCATCGGTAAGTTCCTCCTCGTTTCCTGTACGTTCACCTGCTGAGCTACCTCCGAACCCGGCGTGGAACTCGATCCACCCGTCGCCACCCTCAGCTCTTCCCCACCTCGAGCCCGCCGGTCAGTGCGGAAGCCCCTTGGAACCGGCCGGCGCCGGAGTGAAGCGATGGCCCCATACGGCGCCTTCGGTGATCTTGTACGTCGGGCTCGCGGCCTCGATGAGATCTCCGCCCCAACCGACCTCTGTGGCGTGGCCGTCGGGGGAGTAGACGTAGAACGACACCATGCGGTCGTTGGTGTGCTTGCCGAGCGACTGCATCATCGGTACGCCGAGGTCGTAGGCGCGATCAAGCGCCTTGCCAACGTCGTCGAGGTCTTCGGCCTCCACCATGAAATGCAACAACGCCGGGGCAGAGGCGGGGCTGATGCCCAGCGTGTGCTGCCGCGCATTGCATCCGAGAAAATAACTCACCCCGCCGGGCAAGTCCAGTGAATTGCGTTCCACCAGCCCCAGCACGCCGACGTAGAAGTCGTAGGCCACCTCAGTGTCCAGGACATTGACGATCACGTGCCCCATGCCCTGCTCGCCGGTGACGAAGCCGGATACCCCGCGCAACTCCAGCGGGACGTGGCTGAGGATCGGGCCGTAGAAGAGCTCGATCGGGTTCCCGGACGGGTCGTCGAAGCGCGCGAAACCCGTTACCTGGCGCAGATGGCATTCCTCGGGAGTGCCCTGGTGGACCTCCACTCCCGTGGACTCGACTCGCCCGACCAGTTCCTTGAGATCGCCCCGGTTGAGAACTTCGAGCCCAATGGCCTCCAGCCCCGGCGCGGTCGACTCAGCAACGACGAGCCGTGGCGGGTACTCGTCGATCCGGAAGTGCAGGGCGTCGGGCTGTGGCCCCTCCACATGCATCATCCCTATGAATTCGCCGGCGAACCGCTGCCACGACGCCGCGGATTCGACTCTCAGACGTAGGTATCCTAATGACAGGATCGGCATGGAACTACTCCTTAAACTTGTGTGAGGATAATCAGCAGAGCCCGTTCAGCGCGCCGGTGAGAAGATATTCACCGTATTCGTGGTTGGCCTTGTCAGGGAGATTCACGGCATGGTGCTGCCCGGCATGCACGTCACGCCACACAGCCTGCAACGGGGACGACAGCGAAATGGAGCGCGGCCCGCCGACCTGATACCCCTTGTCGGCGGCGGAGACCGCAAGGTTCACGGCGGCAATGTGGTCACGCTTAGTGCGCTGCCTCATCGGCACCGTCACCCTTTCGCCGCGCACCACCGTCGCGTAGGACTCCGCCAGGTTGAATTGCAGAATCCGCGCAGCAGTGTCAACCTCGCCGTCCGCCTCGGTCAGACGGGCAAGCGACGCCGGGTGAGGGAGCTTCGTCGGATCAGCTTCCAGGCGCGACCGGTGGATTCCCACGGCCTCGTCCACAACACGGCCGGCCATTCCGACCATCGGCATCACCACGGCGTTGAGAAACACCGTTAGCCAGGGCAGCTGGTAAAGCGGCCCGGGATTGACGTCGTTTCCGGGGTAGCGTTCGCTGTACAGATCGGCAACATCGAGAACCCGGTACCCGGGCACGAACGCCCCGTCGACTACGATGTCGTTGGAGCCGGTGCCGACCAGTCCCGATGTGTACCAGACATCGTCGATCTCGTAGTCCTTGCGCGGGAGCAGCAGATGGACGACCTGCCCGGTGCGGTTGCCATCCGCGTCGGCGACCATCGCTCCGACGAACACCCAATCGCAATGATCGCTCCCCGACGAGAAGCCCCATCGACCGGTCAATTCGTAGCCGCCCGAAACCTGCTTGGCAGTGCCGGCCGGGCTGTAGGACGAACTGATCCAGGTGTCGGGGTCCTCCCCCCAAACGTCCTTTTGCGCCTGGTCCGGAAAGAGGCCCAGGTGCCATGAGTGAACGCCGACGACACCGGTGACCCAGCCTGCCGAGCTCGACATGCGGGCGATCTCGAACATCGCGGCATTGAAGATGCAGGGGTCGGCTTCGAAACCCCCGTAACGCCGCGGCTGGAGCAGCCGCATTATCCCCGCATCGCGCAGGATCTTCACGGTGCCGCCGGCCAGCTTGCGTTGCTGCGTGGATTCGACTTCCAGCTCTTTCATCTCCTCGGGAAGCGCGAGGACCGCGTCGATCGATTCGTGCTCAAACTTCATCTAATCCGCCCTTTCATCGTCGAGTGGCACTAGCTCTAGCGGGTGAGGAACGCGGTAGCGAGGGTTTCGAAGTCGTTCTTGCGCTCGACCTGCGCCCAATGACCACATTCGCCAAAGAGATGCAGGTCTGACTTCGCCATGCGTCGCACCGCGAAGAACGCCCCGTCCGGTGGCAGCATCCGGTCGTCGCGACCCCACGTGACCAGCGTTTTGTGCGGAATCTGGTCTACGCGGCTCCACAACGGAGCTTTTCCGGGAAGCTGCAGTGACTCCATCACCGCACGCATACGGTCGACGGCGCGCGGAGCGGTGGCGTTCGTCCACCGCTCGTCGAGCAGCTCCGGCGTGATCGTCGCGGGGTCATGGACCATGGAGCCGACCCACGCCTCGAGCGCCGGGCGACTCGGCTCAGCAAGGAACTCCCGGAGGCGCCGCGCACCCTCACTCAGCAGCGGACCGAACACCGGCGCGTACAGGCCCCCCGGGCCCATCAACACCATGCGCTCCACACGTTCCGGGGCGAGCGCCGCCACCTCGAGCGAAACCCACCCGCCCATCGAGTTGCCGAGCAGGTGAGCCTTCTCGATGCCGAGATCATCAAGGAACGTGACGATGGCCTCCGCCGCGAGCTCGGGATACGGCCGGTCGTAGTCCATGTCGGGGCTCGCACCGAACCCCGGCATGTCGACGACGATCGTGCGGAAGCTCTGGCCGAAAACGGGCAGGTTCTTCGCGAAGTTCGACCATCCCGACACTCCGGGGCCCGACCCGTGTAATAGCACGAGAGGGTAGCCCTCGCCAGCCTCGTGATAGTGCAGCCGCCCCGTGGCCGAGGGGCCACGGGTGGTGTTCCTGTAGTCAGGCGAGAAGGTCATGGATCTCCGATGTTGGTGAGAATCAGGCCGGCGGAGTGAACCGGTGCCGGGCAAGTCGGCGGGCGAGACACCGCCGTCGTCCCGTGCCCGGCAGGGGTGGCCGCGGACTCAATAGTGATCGTTCTCACTGGCTCTGTCAACCACTTGATTGGTTTTACTCACTCGATTGACTGGGTTTGCGCGCCAGTCCGGCCGGGCAGCCGCGCGCCTCGAGTCCGCCTCAAGCCGCAATGCCTCCTCGTCCACTTGCGGTCCGCCACAGTTCGTCGCCCTGCCACCTCCGTCGCCTTTGCCCGCCGGCTGGTCTCACCGGCGAAACGCAGACGATGGCACGGGTCGGGGACGGAATGCGCCGGCCGGCATCATCTTCACGTAGACGCCGGAAAGGCTTCGCGGCCACACACACGACGCCTGCCGAGCGTCCCGTACGCCGGCCCAGCTCGGGAGAATCACTCAATCGGGTGATTGACACTGCGACGGTGCCCGCCCTATATTTGTGACGCACGTCATGCGATGGGACCCTTCACGCACCTCCACCTCCGAGGCCGGCGCGTGCCATCCGTGACCGATCGACCCGGCCACGGGGGACGGGAGACGCACTGCCGTGATCCGTCACGCGCACCCGTCAGCCCGGAAGCGACCCTCGCTGCCGGCGAAGACCGCGATACCCGTGCAGATGACCGGTGCCGATGCGTAGGGCCAGTGCCCCAGCAAACGACCACGAAGGAGATGCCATTGAGTCAGGACACTCGCACCGTCGGATTCACCAGAATGGACGACGCGAACCCGGAGGAGATGAAGCTCATCGAGTCCATGGCCGCGATCCACCGTCGGGACAACTGGCTTCCAACGATCCTGCGCATGCTCGAAGCGATGAAGGGCAACACCTTCGGCTACCGCGTCGACCGCTACGAGCACTCACTCCAGTGCGCCACGCGCGCCCGTCGGGAAGGTGCCCGCACCGACCTCGTGCTCGCGGCGCTGTTGCACGATATCGGGGACGACATCTGCCCCGACAACCATGCAGAGGTGGCCGCCACGATCCTGAAACCCATCCTCGACGATGAGGCCGTCTGGGTCATCAAGCACCACGGGGTCTTCCAGGCCTACCACTACGGGGAGAGCCTCGGCGTCCCCACAGATGGCCGGGAGAGGTACCGGGATTCACCGTACTTCGATTCGTGTGCGCACTTCTGCGCGGCCTGGGACCAGGAGTCGTTCGATCCGAACTACGACACCGAGCCCCTCGAGGTCTTCATGCCGATGCTCGAGGAGGCGTTCTCCCGTCCGCCGCGTCAGTGGAACCAGGACACGTCGTGGTCACGCGCTACCGACTCCGTCCCGAAGTCCCCGTAACTCTCGGGACACCTCCGGGCAGGAACAGCCCGCCCGGCGCGGTCGCCGCACACCGAGCGGGCAGTCCGGTTTCGAGCCCGTGCCGGCGTCGGCGACCGTTCGGGCCGGTGGAAAGCCGGAAGACGGGAGGCGCGATGCGTACGATCGCACTTGCCCCCAGCGCGGGTGCAGCCGTACGCGGACGTGGCGCGAACGGGCAGCGACCTGGATGACTCCAGCGAAAGGGCCACCCCACGTTGCTCCCGGAGACGCCCACGCCGGTCGGTCCAACGATCGGCCCCGCCGCAAGGTAGGGCCCGCACACTTCACACGCCAACACTTCCGATTCGGACACAGGGGGAACGGTGGCCACCAGTCGACGTCAGAAGATTCTGGCCGAGTCCGCACGGTTGTTCTCCGAATGCGGCCTGTCCGCCACGACGATCCGTGAGATCGCCGACGCGGTCGGCCTGAACTCGGGGACGCTATATCACTACTTCAGCTCGAAGGATGCGATTCTCTCCGAGATCCTCACCGCTTTCCTCGCCGACCTGGTGAACCACTACGACACAGTCCTCGCCGTGGGCGGGACCGCCCGCGAGCGGCTGACGGCCATGGTCCGTGTCTCCCTCGAGGTCGCAGACCAGCACCCTTACGCCACTGAGGTCTACCAGAACGAATACGAGAACCTGACCGTGCTTCCTGATTACGGGCAGATCGCACAGTCCGTCGAGGCGTCGCACCGTGCGTGGGAGGCCACCGCGGCAGAGGGCGTCCGCAACGGCGAGTTCCAATCGGGAATCGACGTATTCGAATTCCAGCGGATGATGCGCCAGTGCGTATTCCAATCGGTGAGGTGGCACCGTGACACGCTCGCCGCCGACATCGCAACGATCACCGCCACCGTCACCTCATTATTCTTCGACGGATTCGCACCCGTACGTGCGGGACAGACTGACACTCGGTTGTCACCGGTGAGACGTCCTGGCGCACAAGACACTGCAGCGATGTCAGTGATGCCCGCCACCACGGTGAACGAACTCCGCTCCGAAATCGACATCCTGCGTTCAGATCTGCAAGCCGTGCGCGACGCCATGGAGGGCCTGTCCGGTCACGTCGCAATCAATGACCCAGCCGACGCATGATTCCCGACCGCCCGCCGAGGCCCCGTCGGCGGGCGTGCCCGGCGGCATCGCCCCCGGGATGGAGTATTCGAGGTCTAGGGACGAAGGACGATCCTCGTCTCCGCCGCAAGCAGTAACATCGGAACTCTGAGACGAAACAGCGCTACCGAGGTTCTCTGCTCAGAATGTCGTAGTACCCGCCGTTACGGCTGCGCGCCCACTCGTGTCCTGCAACGCATTGCCACAGATGACGCGGCGCAGCCGGCCACCCCACCACTCATAGTGTGTCACCGGCATCATCGCTTCGATTCCATGACACCGCCTTTGTTCTCATGAAAGTCACCACACCGCATCTGCGGTTCCATCCTCGGCCCCTGTGCGGCCAGTGCGCAGCGATGCGGGCGCATCGTAAACCTCGCTCTGCATAATGCCCATCGCAGTGCGGTACTCACGGTCCAGTGAGTACGCGTCGTCAGCCTGCGCCACCACCTCACCCCGCAGAAGCACATATCCGCGATCCACGGCCCTGAGTATCGGCGCCGGCTGTGGGTCCGCGATGAGTACCGCGGCACCGTCGTCAGCCAGGGAGCGCACGGTGTCCACGAGCCCCGAGACGATCTTCGGCGCCAGCCCAGTCATCATCTCGTCGAGCAGCAACACAGACGGCCGACTCATCAGAGCGCGGGAGACGACGAGCATCTGCTGCTCTCCGCCGCTGAGCACCCCCGCCAGCTGCCCCGCGCGTTCGCGGAGTGCCGGGAATCTGTCGATGGCCTCGTCTACTGCGGCACGCTTCAGGCGAAGCAGCCCCGCCATCACCGCCAGGTTCTCGCGAACAGTGAGCTTTGGGAACACCTGGCGACCCTGTGGGACGAGACCGACACCGTCGCGTCCTCGCTGCAGCGCGTTGCGCTTCGACACATCCTGCCCCTGCAGCTTCACCTCACCGGAGAAGTGAACCGAGCCGTACGCGGCGAGCAAAGTGCTGCTCTTCCCGGCGCCGTTGGGCCCGACGAGCGCGGTGACCTTTCCGGAAGGGACGGTCATGCTCACGCCGCGCAGTGCGGTGGCATTACCGTACCGAACGCCGATATCACGCAACTCCAGCCCGGTCTCACTCATCGGATTCTCCTCCAAAATAGACGCGCTTCATCTCGTTGCTGGCGAGGCACTCGTGCGGGTCGCCATTGAATACGACATGGCCACGTTCGAGGAGTACAACGCGGTCGGCCAGTTCAGCGATGAGATCGACATTGTGATCGACCAACAACACACCCCTGTTGTTCGACCGCACGGTCGTGATCGCATCGATCATCCCGTTGAGACTGTCCGCATCAGCACCCGCGAAAGGCTCGTCGAGCAGCATCACTACAGGATCCTGGGCGTAGGCGCGGCCGACCTCGACCAACCGCTGTTCCCCCAGGGACAACTCCGAGCACAGCCGGTCGAGACCCGTGATGTTGAGCTGCGCGGCGATGGCAGCAGCTGCCTGATAATCGGGACCGGGACCCTCCCACACACCGCGAACCAGCCCGCTCACCATGCCCGCCATCGAGGCAAAACGCCGCGCAGAGAGGCCGGCCACCAGGTTTTCAACGACCGTCATGTCGGGGGCTAGAAGAGGGTGCTGGAAGGTACGAGCGAGGCCCATCCGTGCGCGCCTGGCCGTGCCCCCGCGCACCTGGACATCACGGATGGTGATGTTGCCAGAGTGTGATTTTTGCGCACCAGTGATCAGATCCACCAGCGTGGACTTTCCGGCCCCGTTCGGGCCGACCAGACCTACAACCTCTCCAGCGTGCACTTCCAGCGAAACGTCGTCCACGGCGATCACGCCTCCATACCTGATGCCGAGATTCTGCGCATGCAGCAACGTCGCGCCAGTAATCATCTGGCCCGCGGCAGCGTCGGCTGTTCGATTCGTCATTTCCGCACCCCCGCAATCCTGCGAATGGCGAACTTCCTGAACCGATCGAGGTATCCCAGGATTCCTCCGGGCGCTACGAGGAGGATGAGGATCACCGCTACCGCCAATATCAGCTCCCCGCTGGTCTGGAAGGAATCCATGTCGAGAGTGAGCTTGACGACGACCGCGGCACCGACGATGGCCCCCCAGGCGGTCCCCCGACCACCGATGAGCGGGATGAAGATGGCCATGAACACAACCGAAAGTGTGTACGTCTCTGGCGTGACGCCGTGCACGAAGCTCACGAACAGCGACCCGCCGAACGAGGCGATTGCTGCGCCGACCGCCAACGCGACCGTAGTGATCGCTGTGACGCGAACGCCGGACGCTTCGACCGCAAGGGGCGACTCGCGCAGCGCGCGAACGATCACGCCCCACGGGTTGCGTCTGATCCGCTCGATTGCCACCGTGATCGCGACGGTGAGCAGGCACCCGAGGAAAACCTGCCACATGCGCGAGGGCTCCCACCCCAGGATCGTCACCGACCGGATGCCACTGATCCCGCCGGCCCCGCCCGTCCACTCGCCTGCAGCCAGCAACCACGTGGGAAAGGCGGTGGCGACAAGCAACGTGGCGGCAGCCAGGAAGAACCCCGACAGTCGGACCGTCGCGAGCGCCAACACGATCGCCACAAGGACGGACACCCCGGCACCGATCAGCCAGCCGACCCACACGCTCCATCCCGTCCGGTCGCTGACCATCGCCACCGCGTACGCACCGATACCGGCGTAGGCGCTGTAAGCAATCGACAGCGACCCGGCCATGACGAACGGGATGTACATGCCCAGCGCAATCAGGGCATAGCTGACGCCGAGCATCGCAAGGTCCGGACGATATACGTCACCGGTGCTCCACAGCATCACGACGACTACCGCCAGTGCGGCAATCAACGGCGGCCAGATGTCCGGTCCCCGGGACGGCGCGTAAGGCCGGCGCGTGTGGTCCACGCCGTCGCCAGCTCCTCGTCGCCCTCGCACCTCCGAGTTGAGCTCGATTGTCATGCCCGCACCGCCTTGGTGAATACCCCCTGCGGCCGGAAGGCGAAGAAGACGATCGCAATGACCATGATCATCGTCTCGGGGCCGAATTGGTGGATGTAGTACGGAGTGAACACCTGAACGAAACCGAGCAGAAGCCCGCCTATGAGCGGCGCCCAGGTCCGGCCGGTTCCGCCGATCACAAGCGCGAGGAATCCGACGAGGGTCCATTCAAGACCGCTGGTGAAGGTAACGCCCGCCTTCGGCGCGAACGCAATGCCCGCCAGTCCCACGATGAGCCCTCCCAAGGCGAACGCCATGATGCGCACCCGCTTGACTGGAAGCCCCAGCGTCTCCGCGGCCTCCTTGTTGTCACCGACGGCGCGCAGCATCCGCCCACTGAGGGTGAACTGCGTCCAGAGGGCAACCGCAACGAAGGCCAGGACGGTGATCACCACGAGCACGACGAAGGTCGACGTGATCGTGGCGTCACCGAGCTCCCACGGACCGGCCTCCAACAGGGTCTGGCCTGGCAGGGGGCGACGGCCGAATGCCGCTCCGGCTCCTTGCTGAATCAGGAACAGGACGGCGGCGACCGCGACCAAGGCCGGCAGCTCCCCTCGTCCCGACCTCGCTTGCACCGGCCGGATCACAAGCAGTTCGGTGAGCACCGAGAGCGCGACGGCGGCCAGCAGTGCGATCACGATGGCGATCCACTTGCCGATGCCGTACTCGATGACAAGCCAAGACGCCATCATCCCGGCTGCCATCGCATACGGCCCCAAGGCGAAGTTGAAGAACCCCGCCCCGACCAGGATGAGCAGGTAGCCCAGTGCCACGAGCCCGAAGAAGCATCCGATTTCAATCGCAGACAGCCACAACTGGGCATCATCCATTGCGCACCTCCGTGACGCTGTAACGCAGTGTCAGCATGGCGGCTGGTACTCCCCCCACGGACCTTCCGGGGTGTTGTCGGAACCGAATTCGGTCAGTACGAGTCCGCAGAGCCCATCGGCGCCCAAGTGCTTGTCCGGACCATAGGACAAGGTGAAGCCGGGCTGCCCGAATGAGGCTTCGTAGCCCTGAATGGCGTTGAAGGCATCCCGGATCGCAGTCGGGTCATCGGTGCCGCCGGCACTCTCGATCGCGCGCTTGATCAGGTGCACGGTGTCGTAGCCGTTCGCATCGAACGCCGTAACCGTATAGTCGTCTCCGCGAGTCTTGTCCAGGAGATCCTGCACCTTCTTCGTCTGCGGGTTGTCCTCGTCGATCGATCCCAGATACACGAGGCCGTCGAGGGCACCCGGGTTCGCCAGCTTCCACGCGCTCGATTCGTTACCGATCGAGGCGAGCGAGAATCGCTGCACCTTGGGCATCGTCTGATAGAGGGTGTTGTGTGCGAGTACCTCGAAGCTGCCCCCCGCGCTCGACACCAGGACCGCGTCCGGGTCCGCCGACCGGATCCGTGCCACCTGAGCGTTGAGGTCCGAGGCGTTCACTGGTGCCGACTCCTCAGCGACAACGTCTACACAGTCGTGCAACCCCGGAAGCATGAGGTCGTTGACCGCCTTGATTGTCACCGAGGTGTCACTCAAGATCCCGAGCGTTTTGATTCCCGTCGCCTGGAAAGCCCCGCAGTAGGCCTTGACGAAGTCGCTCACCGGATTTGCGAGGGTGTACGTGAACTCGTTGTTCGGCGGAGTGGCAATGCTCTGCGAGGTAGAGGTGGGCGACACGGCCAGAAGGCCGGCGTCGGTGATGACCGACTTCGCCTGGTTGATCGCTCCGCCTGAGGTTTGAAGGATCAGGGCGACTGCACCCTGCGACACGAGCTTGCGCAGTACGGTCGGCGTCTTCGTCGGATCGCTCTCGTCGTTCTCGACGATCAGCTCCACCGGCCGGTCGAGGATCCCTCCCTCCGCGTTGACCTGTGCGACTGCGTCTCGCACCGCATCGCCGGCGATCGTGCTGAACGCGGCCCCCGGGCCGGTGCTGTCTTCGTCCATGCCGATGATGATGGGTTCACCATCGGGCTTGGCACCGCCGAAGGGATCGCCTCCGGAGGCGGAGTTCGACGCGCTCCCGCACCCCGCGACGGCAAGCGCCGTCGCGAACGCAACGACCGCCACCTTGCCAACGCTTGATCTTCCTGACCGCATGTCCGTAATCCCTTCGCCTGCCAGACCAACGCTGCTCGCGCGAATCCGTCCGAGCCGCTGGATAGCTGGGCTTGCTCATCGACAGCACGGCCACGCTCCACATGCACGAAGGACGTGACTGCGCTCACTCGAACCTTAACACTGTGAGTTATCTAACTATCATAAGTTAGCAAACTCAAGCGCATCGCGGGCAGGTCCGTGCGGCGATGTCGGCCGGCAGACATCCGCCGTGCGCATCGCACCTTCGACGCTGGCTCCGCGGGCGACCTCCTGATCGAACACCGCCACCCAACCGTCCGACCGGCCGTTGAGCGAGCGGCGTTCGACGATCTCGGCGCGCACAGGGCGCACCGCTTCCGCACGTGCGGCTACCAGCCGATCCACTGATGCGAGAACGTCCGCGGGCCAAAGCGGCCGGGGGCGACTGCAGTAGTGCTGCCAGGCCGCATCGAATACATCCGCCTCGCTGTAGCCACGCAATAATTCAAACCAGTACGATTCAGAGGCCCCCAAGTCGCGCGCCCCGGCCTCCAAAGCCGACTTCATGCGCAGCAGCTCGCGGATCGTATGCAGATCCACCGTCCGGATCCGCTCATCTCGAGCCCCCGGCGGTTCAGTCGGACACATGTCGTTCTCCCATCAGTCCCACCGCGTGCACGAGCGGCAACAGTGTGGATAGGCTTGTCTTCAGTATCTTTGTAACGATTGCCTCCCGCAGAGGCGACGGGATCGACCACACAGCCGACAACGAGGAGCAGCAGCGTAGTGACGACTCGCAGCAACCATGAGGACAAGAGCGGTGTCCCCGGCCCGGGCAGTCTGCGGTGGCGTCGCCTCGCGGAGACCGTCGCCGACCAGATTCGGGGTCGGATCATCTCCGGCGAGCTCGCCGAGGGTGACCTTCTTCCCAAGGAGTCCGAACTCCGCCAGCAGTACCCGGTCAACGTGCAGTCGCTGCGCGAAGCTCTCCGGATCCTCGAATCCGAGGGGCTCGTGCGGGTGCGCAGAGGCAACCGCGGCGGGGCGGTCATCCATCGCCCGGACGCGGGCAATGTCGCCTACAGCCTGTCGATGGTTCTCGCCATGGCCGACAGCGGGATCGACGATGTCGCCCGCGCACTCGAGGAGGTCGAACCGATGTGCGCGGCGATGTGCGCCCGCCGTCCGGATCGCGCGGAGACCGTCGTTCCCACTTTGCGACGGATCCACGAGGATTCCGTGGCTCAGGTCGACGATCTCGTCGCTACCACCACGCTGTCGCGGCGATTCCATGAGCAGATCGTGGAGTCCTGCGGCAACCAATCGCTCATCATCCTCGCTGGTGCCCTGGAGGCTCTCTGGTCGAGCCACGTGACATCGTGGGTCACTGATCGTGCAGACCCGGGGAACGTGCCGCGGCCCGAGCGACTTGAGGCGTTGGAGGTTCACGCGCGGATTCTCGAACACATCGAGAGCGGAGACGCCGACCAGGCTCGTTCTCTCGCCGCTGGCCACCTGCGCGATGTCGAGTTCTACCCGCACAGCCCGGAGTCCCAATCGGTCGCCCTGGATCCGGGCGTGGCCCGCGACAGGCTCTTTTTCAGCTGACGCAGGCCACGCACCGGATCAGAAGGTATCCGGGTCGTCGATGACGCTCTGCGGAACTGGATGCCGGTAGAGCTTTGCGGCGTTCTTCCACGTGATCTTCTCGATCTCGTCGGCGGTGAGCGCGCTGGCGGATTCCTGGACCACTTGCAGCGTGCGCGGCCACAGGCTGTCACTGTGCGGGTAATCCTCTTCGAGGAGGATGTGATCGATGCCGATCCGATCGCGCAAGACCATCGTGGACGGGTCCTCGACTGCGCAGAAGTAGAAGTTGCGCCGCAAAACCTCGGACGGCGACTCCTTGATGCCCTCCCAGGTCCCGTACATCGATGAGTAGGTCTCCATATGGTCGAGCCTGTCCAGCAGCGCCGGCACCCAACCGATGCCGCCCTCGGACATCACGATCTTGATGTCAGGGAATCGCACCGGAATTCGCGAAAAGAGCCAATCGACCGTCGCGAACATGGCGTAGCCGAAGAAGAGGACGCCGGCGACGTCCGGCGGGGCGTCGTCCGACGTACTCGGCGAAGTGCTGGACGAACCGATGTGCAGGTTGACCACGGTGCCGGTCTCTTCGCACGCGCGCATGATCGGGTCCCAGTGGCCACTGTGCACCGAGGGGAGACCGAGCGCGTGGGGGCCTTCGGAGAAGGTGACGGCCTTGAACCCTCGCTCGGCGTTACGGTAGATCTCTTTCGCCCCGATCTCGGGGTCAAGGAAGTATGGGAGCTGGCAGGGGATGATTCGGTCCGGGTAGCTTCCCGCCCACTCCTCGATGTGCCAGTCGTTCCACGCACGGGTCGCCGCGAGGGCGAGCTCCGCGTCGGATGTGCTGAGTTGTAGACGCTGGCCGGCGAATCCCGGCAGGAACGACGGGAAATTGAGCGAGGCGTACACGCCGGAGAGGTCCATGTCCCTCACACGGTGGTGGATGTCCCACGAGCCACGGCGCATGTCCTCAAAGCGCTGCGGTTCGAAGCCCCACTCGTCGACGGGTCGGCCCACCACCGCGTTGAAGCCGACGTTGGGGAATTCCTTGCCGTCATAGATCCAGACGTCGGCACCGTCCTTGTCGACGACTCGCGGCGCCCGATCTGCGAACTTCGCGGGCATCCGCCCCTCGAAGGTGTGCTTCGGCTCGACGATGTGGTCGTCGACCGAGATGAACGGGAACGGCCGCTTCGCTCTCTCCGGTTCCGGAAGGAACGTCACCTTCCCCTTCGTCGCCGTTGTGAAGCTCGTGTCCTTGATCAATTCGTCCAAGTTGGCCATGAATTCGACCCCTTTCGTTGAAACGTAGTTGTTTTGAATATCACCGATGTTCTTCTTGGTGTGCGCGACGCTGGACCTATGCCCGTGCCGACACGAGTCGTCAGTCGAGGAACTCGGGCTCTTCTCGGATCAGACGGCGGGCCATGCCCGCCCAGTACACGTTCGCCGCGCGATTCACCAGGGATCTCTGCATCTCCTGCCGGGTTCGTGCGGAAATGGGTGTAGCAGGCTTCCCGCTGAGCAGCACGTGGTAGGCGAGCCTGCACATCCGGTCGATGGAGGCTGCCCTGTAGGTCGCCAACTCGATGGATTCGCCGATCGTGATCACGCCGTGGTTGGCGAGAATCACCGTGTTCGCATCACCGATGCGCTCAGCCAAGTCACGCCCGAGTTCGGCGTCATCCACCTCGCCGGTGTACTCCTCGACAAAGGAAAGGTCGCCGTCGTAGAGACTGCCAGTCTGATGGGCGATCACGGGAAGTTCTCCGATCGCCGCCAGCACCGTCACGTAGTACGGATGGTTATGGATCACAACCCTCGCGTCGGGCCTGTGCCTGTGCAGCTCTGTGTGGATATGGAATGCCGGCGTGACATCCCACCGCCCTTCCAGCACCCTCCCGTCCTCGTCCACACGGCAGACGTCCGAAGACCGCACCTCGTCCCACCACAGCCCCCACGGATTGATCAGCATCGACCCGTCCGCACGGTCGGCCCACGTGATGTGACCGGCCATGTTCTCGCTGAACCCGACGCGCGCAAGCGCACGAAACGCGCACGCCATCTGCTGTTCATGCGTCAAGTCGACACCGATCGGCGGTGTGGCCGACGGAGCCCACTCCGCCCTGCTTGTGGCCAGTTCGCGGGTCA
>CAZDSL010000018.1:0-3190 GCA_964507655.1 uncultured Mycobacteriaceae bacterium
CCCCGCCGCTCAAGGAGTTCGAGCTGCTCGAGTACCTGCTGCGCAACGCCGGCCGCGTGCTCACCCGCCAGCAGCTGATCGAGCGGGTGTGGGGCGCCGACTATGTGGGCGACACGAAGACCCTCGACGTGCACGTCAAGCGGCTGCGCGCCAAGATCGAGGAGGACCCGGGCAAGCCGCGGCACCTGGTGACGGTGCGCGGGCTCGGCTACAAGCTCGAGGCCTGAGGGCGCCCCGCCGGGCGGCGGGCGCCGCACGACGGAGCCCCGCGACCATGGCGGTGGTCGCGGGGCTCCGTCGTATCGGGGGCGTATCGGGGAGAGCGGCGGCGCCTACGCGCTGCCGGTGCCGCCCTGCAGGCCGATCCCGATGTTGCCCAGGCTGCCGCCCAGGTCGATGTTCAGGCCGCCGTGCGCCCCGCCCGAGCCGGTGGACCCGGTGGAGCCGCCGATGTTGGCGATGCTGCCGGAGATGCTGCCCGGGGGAAGCTGGATGACGGGCAGCTGCGGCACGCTCGAGCCCTGCGGCAGGTCGACGGTGGCCCAGGTGCCGTGGCCGTTGACGTTGGCCAGGTAGTGCACCTGGTGCGGCTCGTGGTTCCAGCCCTCCTGGTAGCAGTTGCGCCAGGCGCCATTGTCGATCTGGCAGAAGATCGGCGTGATGGTGCCGTAGGCGGGGCTGATGATCACGTTCTGGTTGCCGGGGTTGAACGCGCCGGGGGCGTCGTAGGGGATGAAGGTGTCGGAGACGTTCGTGTAGGCCACGTCGGCGCTCGCGGTGGGGGCGATGGCCAGTGCCGCGCCCGCGGCGGCGGCTGCGGCGCCCACTGCGGCGGCGGTCCTCTTCAGTGTCGTGTGCATTGTCGTGGCCCTTCTGTCGATGTGCGGCCCGCTCCCGTAGGTGGCGCCTGCGCGCCGGCGGGTCCGTCCGTGCTGTCACTCACACGGGCTATCGGGGCGAATTCACCGCGCGTTAACAACGACATGAATAGAGCAGGAAAATACGTTTTTCGCTCGCGGTGAATCGGCGGAGGAATGGCCGCGGCGCCGCGGGGGGATCGGCCCGCGACGGACGGGGCTCGGAGCCCGGGCGGATCAGGGGCGGGCGACCCGATCGTCCCCGGCGGCCGCGGTGGCGGGGTGCACCGCCACCAGGCCCAGCTCCCCGCGGCGGGCGCACAACGCGGCGAGCCGCGCATAGGCCGGCTCGCCGAGCAGCTCGGTGAGTTCGGGCGCGTACGACTCCCACACCGGCCGCGCACCGACGTGCGCGGCCGGATCGCCCGTGCAGTACCAGTGCAGGTCGGCCCCGCCGGGGCCCCAGCCGCGGCGGTCGTACTCGCCGATGGTCGTCACCAGCACGTCCTCGCCGTCGGCGCGTTCGGTCCACTCCTGGGTGCGGCGCAGGGGCAGCTGCCAGCACACGTCGGGCTTGACCGACATGGGCAGCCGGCCGGTGCGCAGCGCCATCCGGTGCAGGGCGCAGCCGGTGCCGCCGGCGAACCCGGGGCGGTTGAGGAAGATGCAGGCGCCCTCCACGCGGCGGGTGCGCAGGGCCGGCTCGTCGTCGAGCTCGTCGTCCTCGAGGTAGCCGTCCGCGCCGAGGCCGTCGGCGCGCAGCTGCCAGTCGTCGGGGGTGAGTTCGGCCACGGCGGCATCGAGCCGGGCGCGGTCGTCGGCGTCGGAGAGGAACGCGCCGTGCGTGCAGCAGCCGTCGTCGGGGCGGCCGGCGACGATGCCGCGGCACGCGGGGGTGCCGAAGACGCAGGTCCAGCGCGAGAGCAGCCACGTCATGTCGGCGCGCACGAGGTGGTCGGCGCGGGCCGGGTCGGTGAATTCCACCCACTCGCGCGGGAAGTCGGGGGCGACCTCGCGCGGATGCGCCGCGCCCGGCGGGGCCGCGGCGGGGCGTGCTTCGGGTCCGTGCGTCACAGTGCACCACCGTAGACCGCTAGGTTGTCTGATGTGCGCCTCGGAGTACTCGACGTAGGAAGCAACACCGTCCACCTGCTGGTGGTGGATGCGCACCGTGGTGCGCATCCCACGCCGATGAGCTCGTCCAAGGTGGCGCTGCGGCTGTCGGAGCAGATGACGGATGACGGCCGCCTGGACGACGGGGTCGCCGAACAGCTCATCGCCGCCGTCACGGAGTTCAGCGACATCGCCCGCACCTCGGGCTGCGGCGAGATGATGGCGTTCGCCACATCGGCGCTGCGCGACGCCGTCAACTCCGGCGAGATCCTGCGCCGCGTGCGCGAGGCCACCGGCGTGGAGCTCGACGTGCTCGGCGGCGTCGACGAGGCCCGGCTGACGTTCCTGGCGGTGCGGCGCTGGTACGGCTGGAGCGCGGGGCGGATCCTCAACTTCGACATCGGCGGCGGATCGCTCGAGCTGTGCAACGGGGTGGACGAGGACCCGGAGGTCGCCTATTCGCTGCAGCTCGGCGCCGGCAGGCTCACCCGCGACTGGTTCCACGACGATCCGCCCGGCAAGCGGCGCATCGCAGCGCTGCGCGACTGGCTCGACGCCGAGCTGTCGGAGCCGGCCAAAAGGCTGCGCCAGGCCGGTGAGCCCGACCTGGCCGTCGCCACCTCCAAGACGTTCCGTACGCTGGCCCGACTGACGGGCGCCGCGCCGTCGAGCGCCGGGCCCATGGTGACGCGCACGCTCACGGCCAGTGGCCTTCGGCAGCTGATCGCATTTATTTCTAGGATGACTGCGGCGGACCGTGCAGAGCTCGAGGGCGTCAGCGCCGACAGGTCGCCTCAGCTGGTGGCCGGCGCGCTGGTCGCGGAGGCGAGCATGCGGGCTCTGTCGGTAGAACAGGTACAGATATGTCCGTGGGCGTTGCGTGAGGGGCTGATCCTCCGCCGGCTCGATACCGAGATGGGTGGCGAACTGTTGGTGGGTACACGATGAGCGAACAGCAGGGGTCGAGCGGTCGGCCCGTGACCGTTGCCGAGCTGCTGGCCCGCAACACGGGCGGCGCCCCCGCCGGTGGCGGCGGTCGCCGGTCGCGCAGCCACCATCGCGGCGAGCGCGAGGGCGGCATCTCCGTCGCCGAGCTGACGGGCGAGATCCCGGTGATCCGCGAGCCGATCGCCGAGGACCGCTGGGTGCGCGAGGCGGCCGCCGCGGAGGCCGCCGCAGCCCGGGCGGAGGATGCCGGGGCCGACGGTGCCGCCGCAGAG
>CAZDSL010000018.1:3290-17097 GCA_964507655.1 uncultured Mycobacteriaceae bacterium
CACCGCCGCCGAGCCCGCCGAGACGCCCGCGAAGGAGCGCAGCGCGCTGCGCCAGTGGGGCGCGCTGGCGGCGCAGGTGGTCGTGGGCGTCGCCGTGGGCGCCGCGGTGTTCAAGGGTTTCGAGCAGCTGTGGGATTCGCTGCCGTACGTGGCGCTGGTGCTGTCGGTGCTGGTGATCCTGGGGCTCGTGGCCGTGGTGCGGATCCTGCGCAAGACCGACGACATCATCAGCCTGCTGCTGGCGGTGGTCGTGGGTGTGGTGGTCACGCTGGGGCCGCTGGCGTTCGTGTTGAGCACGCGGTGACGCGACCGCGGTGACGGGAGAGCGGGGGTGACGGTGCGGTGGTGACGGGGCGCGCCATACCGGTGGGGCTGTCCACCGCGTCGGTCTATCCGCAGACCACCGAGAGCGCCTTCCAGTACGCGGCGCAGCTCGGCTACGACGGCGTGGAGCTCATGGTGTGGGCGGAGGCCGCCAGCCAGGACCCGTACGCCGTCTCGGAGCTCATCGACCGCCACCAGGTGCCGGTGCTCGCGGTGCACGCGCCGTGCCTGCTCATCTCGCAGCGGGTGTGGGGCTCCGATCCGATCCCGCGCCTCGACCGCGCGGTGCAGGTGGCCCGGCAGATCGGGGCGTCCACCGTGGTGGTGCACCCGCCGTTCGTGTGGCAGCGCGCGTACGCCCGCGGCTTCGCGGCGCAGGTGGCGCGCCTCGAGGACCAGCACGGCGTGGTGGTGGCGGTGGAGAACATGTACCCGTTCCGGGCCGACCGTTTCCTCGGCAACAAGGAGGGCTCGATCAAGCGGCTGCGCAAGCGCGGCGGCGCGGGGGCGGGGCTCACGGTGTTCGCGCCCGGGCACGACCCCACCGAGGTGGACCACCGGCACTACACGCTCGACCTCTCGCACACCGCCACGGCGGGCATGGACGCGCTGGCACTGGCCGACCGCATGGGCGACCGCCTCGCGCACCTGCACCTGGCCGACGGCCGCGGCGCCTACACCGACGAGCACCTGCCGCCCGGCACCGGCGACCAGCCCTGCGCGGAGCTGTGCCGCACGCTGGCCTCCCGCCACTTCACGGGGCAGGTGGTGCTGGAGGTGAACACGCAGAACGTGCACACCCGCGACGAGCGCGCCGCCGTGCTCGCCGGGTCGCTGGCGTTCGCGCGCACGCACCTGTCCCGCGGCGCCTGACGCTTGCCGGCCGCGCCGCGCGTGCCCGCCGCGCCCCCGGTGCGGCGACGTGGCAAGGTGAACGCCATGACGAGAATTGCGGTAATCGGCGGGGGCCGGATCGGCGAGGCGCTCGTGTCGGGCCTGCTCGCCGCGGGCAGGCAGGCGCGAGACCTCGTGATCACGGAGCGCGTGGAGGCGCGCGGCCGTCAGCTCTCCTCGGAGTACGGCATCCGGATCTCGCAGAGCATCGCCGACGCCTGCGAGGGCGCCGACGTGGTGGTCGTGGCGGTCAAGCCCGTCGATGTCGACGCCGTGCTGGCCGAGCTGGCGGCGTTCCAGGAGAACAGCGACGACGACCAGCTCATCGTCTCGCTGGCCGCGGGCATCACCACCGCCCGCTACGAGAAGCTCCTGCCCGCCGGCAGCGCCGTGGTGCGGGTCATGCCCAACACCCCCATGCTCGTGGGGCAGGGGGCCAGCGCCATCTGCCCGGGCCGTTTCGCCACCGCCGAGCACATGGACCTGGTGGACGAGATGATGGGCGCGGTGGGCCTGGTGCGCCGCGTCAAGGAATCGTCGATGGACGCCGTCACCGCCGTGTCCGGGTCGGGGCCCGCGTACTTCTTCCTCGCCATCGAGGCGATGGTGGACGCGGGCGTCGCGCTGGGGCTCGCCCGGCCGGTGGCACGCGACCTGGCGGTGCAGACGCTCGTCGGCGCGGGCGCGATGCTCGCCGAGTCGGGGGAGTCGGCGACGGAGCTGCGCGCCGCGGTCATGTCGCCGGGCGGCACCACCGCGGCGGCGGTCCGCCAGTTCGAGAAGGACGGGCTGCGCTCGGCGTTCTTCGAGGCCATGGCGGTGGTGCACGACAAGTCCGTGGCCATGGGACGCGAGGCGGACGACGCCGACGCGTGACCACCGGCCCCCGGGTTCGGGGCGGATTCGTCACACGCGTCGCAGGGACACCACGATTACCGATAGGCTGCGTGGTAGCACGTGCGTGTCAGGTCCGCCGGAGGGGAAGCCGGCGGCGCGACACGTGCCGGAGGAAGTGAACCAATGGCGTCATCTGACACGCCGCCCGCATCGGGCGGCAAGTCGTCCACACCGGGTTCCGCGAACCCGCCCGAACCCGCCTCGCTGGCGGGCACGCAGTTCCTGACGGTCGCCGAGGTCGCCGCGATGATGCGCGTGTCCAAGATGACGGTCTACCGGCTGCTGCACGGCGGCGAGCTGCCGTCGGTGCGGGTGGGCCGCTCGTTCCGCGTGCCCGCGCAGGCCGTGCACGACTACCTGCAGTCGTCGTATTACGACGTGGGCTGAGGCGCCGGCACGCCCGCGCGGCCCCGTGCCGCGGGGGTGCGCCGGCCGTGTTCGTCGGCCCGTTCGCCGCGCGCGAGGCGGCGGCGGTAGCATTGCAGACTGTCGTGCCGTGGAGAGGTCTCCTCGGCTGCCGTCGGCAGGCGTCGCGCGGGCCCGCACATCCGGTGGGGCCGGTGCCCCGTGTGGCCGGCGCGCACGCGCCGGTGGTCGCTCGCGGCCGCCGTCGCCTGCGCACCGGGCTCAGCGTCCCGCGCGATCGCGGCAGCGCGAGGCCCGCTCGATAGGTTCGTGCACGAGGGTCGCCGCACCGGTGCGGGTCCCCAGGACTAGTCAGTGAGGATTCCCGGTATGGGTTCTGTGATCAAGAAGCGCCGCAAGCGCATGTCGAAGAAGAAGCACCGCAAGCTCCTGCGTCGCACGCGGGTGCAGCGGCGCAAGCTCGGCAAGTGAGCGGAGCGCTTTAGGGCGGCGGCCCGGTCCACACTGTGGGCCGGGCCGCCGTCGTCGGTGCGGGCGCCGGATGTGGGGGCGATCCCGCCCGGCGCCTCGGTGTGGCCCGCGTCGCGCCGCGTTGGCTACTCTGGTGGGGATGAACGAGTCGGACGGCGTGCGCGAGCCCACAGCGGTGCTGGTCACCGGGGCCAGCCGCTTTCTGGGCGGTTCGCTGGCGGCCCGGCTGGCCGCGCGCCCCGGCATCGAGCGCGTCATCGCCGTCGACCACCTCGCCCCCAGCAAGCACATGCTGCGGCGGCTGGGCCGCGCCGAGTTCGTGCGCGCAGACATCCGCAACCCCATGATCGGCAAGATCATCCGCGGCGCAGGCATCGACACCGTGGTGCACACCGGCATCCACTCGCGCCCGGGCGAGGCGGGCGGCCGCACGGTGATGAAGGACATGAACGTCATCGGCTCGATGCACCTGTTCGCCGCGTGCCAGAAGGCGCCCACGGTGCGCCGCCTCGTGGTCCGCTCCACCTCGGCCGTGTACGGCTACAGCCCGCGCAACCCGGCCCGGTTCAGCGAGGACATGTCGCCCAAGAACACGCCCCGCGGCGGCTTCTCCAAGGACAGCATCGAGATCGAGTCGTACGCGCGCGGCGCGGGCCGGCGCCGGCCGGGGCTCGAGGTCACCATCCTGCGCTTCGCGCCGCTCATCGGCGTGCGCATGGACACCGAGCTCACCCGGTACTTCGGGGCGCCGGTGGTGCCCAGCGTGCTCGGCTTCGACCCGCGCATCCAGCTGCTGCACGAGCAGGACGCGCTGGGCGCCCTCGAGCACGCGGTCACCGCGCCCGCGCACGGCACCTTCAACGTGGCCGCGCACGGGGTGATGACGGGCGCGCAGGCGGCGCGGCGGGCCGGGCGGCTGGGGCTGCCGCTGCCCTGGCCGGTGCTCGGGGCGGTGGGCGCGGCGCTGCAGGCGGCACACGTCGTGGACTACTCGCGCGAGGAGATGGGCTTTCTGGGGCAGGGCGTGGTGCTCGACACCTCGCGCATGCGCGGCACGCTGGGGTTCGAGCCGCAGTGGTCCACGGTCGACGCGTTCGACGACTTCGTCCGCGGCCGGTCGCTGAACCCGGTGATCGACCCGCGGATGGTCCGGGCCTGGGAGGGCAGGCTGGTGGGGCTCGCGCGGCGCGCGGGCGTGTGAGGGGCCGGCCCGCGCGGGCCGGCGTACGCAGGATGGATCGACCGCGGCCGGGGGGCGGCGGATGCGAGCGGAGAGGTGGAGTCGAGGTGGAGGATTCGGCGGTGGCCAAGGTCATCCCGCTGCGCGGTCCCGGCCGGGGTGCGGGGCCGTCCCCGGACGGGGACGACGGTGCCGTGGTGCACCCGCTGCCCGGCCGCGCGCCGGGGGAGGCCGACGAGCACGGCGCCGTCTCGGACGCGCTGGCGGAGGCGCTGGGGTTCCTGCGCCGCCGGCTCACCGGCGACTACGAGGTGGACGAGTACGGCTTCGACCCGCACCTCAACTCGGCCGTGCTCCTGCCGCTGCTGCGCCCGCTGTTCGAGAAGTGGTTCCGGGTGGAGGTCTCGGGCATCGAGAACCTGCCCCGCGAGGGCGCCGCGCTGCTGGTGGCCAACCACGCGGGGACGCTGCCGGTGGACGGGCTGATGCTGTCGGTGGCGGTGCACGACCACCACCCGGCCCACCGGCCCACCCGCATGCTCGCGGCCGACCTGGTCTTCCAGACGCCCCTGCTCGGCTCGCTCTCGCGCAAGGCCGGGCACACGCTGGCCTGCCACCCCGACGCGGAGGGCCTGCTGCGCGACGGCGAACTGGTCACCGTGTTCCCCGAGGGGTTCAAGGGGGTGGGCAAGCCCTTCGCCGACCGCTACAAGCTGCAGCGCTTCGGCCGCGGCGGCTTCGTCACCTCGGCGCTGCGCACCGGGGCGCCCATCGTGCCGGTGTCGATCGTCGGCTCGGAGGAGATCTACCCCAAGATCGCCGACATCACCCCGCTCGCGCGGCTGCTGGGGCTGCCGTACTTCCCCGTCACGCCGCTGTTCCCGCTGCTGGGGCCGTTGGGCGCGGTGCCGCTGCCGTCGAAGTGGCACATCCACTTCGGCGAGCCCATCGGCACGGAGGGCTACGACGAGCAGGCGGCGGACGACCCGATGGTCACCTTCGACCTCACCGATCAGGTGCGCGAGCGCATCCAGCAGACGCTGTACACGCTGCTCGCCTCGCGCCGCAACGTCTTCCTGGGGTAGAGGCAGGCGTGCGCTCGGGTACGGACGGCTCGCGCGCGCCGGCACCGTCAGGCCGACTGCTCCCGGCGCCCCAGCACCGTGGCCGCCGCCCCGCCCAGCGCGCCCAGCGCCAGCGCGGTGGGCACCCCGATGCGCGCCGCCTTGCGGCCGGTGCGGAAGTCGTGGATCTCCCAGCCGCGGTTGCGGGCCACCTCGCGCAGGTCGGCGTCGGGGTTGACGGCCACCGCCGTGCCCACGGCGGTGAGCATGGGCACGTCGTTGTGGCTGTCGGAGTACGCGGTGCAGCGCTTGAGGTCGAGGCCCTCGCGCACCGCCAGCGCGCGCACCGCGTGCGCCTTGCCCTGGCCGTGCAGGATGTCGCCCACCAGCCGGCCCGTGAACCGGCCGTCCTCGCTCTCCACCACCGTGCCCAGCGCGCCGGTGAGCCCCAGCCGCTTGGCGATCACCTGGGCCAGGTCCTGCGGGGTGGCCGTCACCAGCCACACCTGCTGGCCGGCGTCGAGGTGGCGCCGGGCCAGCGCCAGCGTGCCCTGCCAGATCTTGTCGGCCAGCACCTCGTCGTAGATCTCCTCGCCCAGGCGGGTGAACTCGGCCGTCTCGCGGCCCGCGATGAACGAGAGGGCCTTCTCCTTGCCGCTGGCGACGTCGCCGCTGTTCTCCTTGCCCGTCACCCGGAACTTGAGCTGCTGCCAGCCGAACTGGGCCATGTCGGACAGCGCGATGTAGTCGCGGGTGGCCAGGCCGCGGGCGAAGTGGATGATCGACGCGCCCTGCACCATCGTGTTGTCGACGTCGAAGAAGGCGGCGGCGGTGAGGTCGCGCTGTGCGGGCGGCGCCGGCTCGGCCGCGTTCGCCTGGGCCGACTCGGCCTCGAGGGCGGCGTGCGCGGCGTCGGCGCTGGCCTCGCCGGCGAGGTTCTGCAGCAGCTCCGCGAAGCTGGGGCCCAGCGGATTGCGCGCGCTGAGGCGGGCGAGGCGCCGCCGCACGGCCGAGTCGGGCGTGCTGGGCCGTCCGCCGTGTTCCGGCTCGGTGTCCACGCGATCCGTCCTTCCGATCGTGGCCGGGCTTCCGGCCCCCACCACGATAACCGTCGCCGCCGGGGCCGGAACCCCCGGCGCGCGTGCCGCGGGGCCGTCGCCTGTGACAATGGTCTCGGGCCGCGCCGCACGCGGGGTGGCCGCGGTCGGGCGTGCGCCGCCCCGTCCACGAGCCGCGCGTCGCCCCGTCCCCGTGCCGCACGCCGCGGCGCGCGGGGCATGCTGGAGTGCGCGGCCCGCGCGGGGCGCGCGCCGGGGGAGGGCCCCGGCGGAGGATCCCCCGGCGGGGATGGCGAGGAGGCGACGGCGATGGGTGCGAGTGCCGAGGCGGCGCGCGTGGTGCTGCTCACGCGCAAGGGCTGCGGGGGATGCGAGGCCGCGTGGGAGCGGGTTGTGTTGGTGTGCAACGAGTTCGGCCTCGAGCCGGCGTGGGTGGACGTCGACGCGGCGGCCGCGGAATCCCCCGGGCTGCGCGCCGAGTTCGGCGACCGGCTGCCCGTGGTGCTGCTCGACGGACGCGAGCACTCCTATTGGGAGGTGGACGAGGCGCGGCTGCGCGCCGACCTCGCGCGGTGAGCCCGGGGGAGCGCGGCGCATCGTAGGCGGGGCCCGTGCGGCCGGTGGCGCCGACCCGGCTGCCGCGCCGGCGCCCGTACCGTGTAGGCGGGTTCCGCGTCAACTTTGTGCAGGCGAGGGCAAACGGTTACCGTGGGATGAACCAAGCACCCGGGGTGCTGTGACAGAGCTGTGCCCATGCATCAGAGCCGCCTGCGGGCGGCGCTGCCATGCGGCACGGCCTCAAAGTGCGCAGCGGCGTGGGCGGTGGCGGCGGCCCACCGCGTGGCAGCGCTCCGTCCCGGGCGCTCATTCGCTTTGGCTGCACGAGGAGCCCTCGACGTGACTGATCCCCTCGACCAGACGGATCCCTCCGGCGCGACGGATCGAGGCCCTGCGCCGGCACGCCACCGCGGGGCGATCCGCGTCTCCCATACTGGCATACGCCGCGCGGGCGTTCTCGGCGGGGACGCACCGGGCGGGACGCGCCCCGGGTCCCGCGCCGCCGTGCGGTCGGAGGCCGCCGCGTGAGCATCCTCCTCGTCGGCATGTCCCACCGCAGCGCGCCGGTGCCGGTGCTCGAGCGGGCCTCGGTGTCGGAGGGCGAGCGGCCCAAGCTCCTCGACGCCCTCGTCCGCGGCGCCCACGTGTCCGAGGCCATGGTGGTCTCCACGTGCAACCGCATCGAGATCTACGCCGTGGTGGACGCCTTCCACGGCGGCCTGGCCGAGGTCAGCGCGCTGTTCGCCGAGCATGCCGGCATGAGCGTGCAGGAGCTCACCGGCCACCTGTACGTGCGCTACAGCGAGTCGGCCGTCGAGCACCTGTTCACCGTCGCCTCGGGGCTCGACTCCATGGTCGTCGGCGAGCAGCAGATCCTGGGCCAGATCCGGTCGGCCTACGCGGCGTCCGACGCCCAGCAGACGGCCGGCCGCACCG
Organism: uncultured Mycobacteriaceae bacterium; assembly: GCA_964507655.1. GTDB lineage: Bacteria > Actinomycetota > Actinomycetes > Mycobacteriales > Mycobacteriaceae > Tomitella. Next base: position 11,039 of record CAZDSL010000018.1, read on the forward strand.
TCCACGAGCTGGCGCAGCAGGCGCTGCGCGTGGGCAAGCGCGTGCACACCGAGACGGGCATCGACGCCGCGGGCGCCTCGGTGGTGTCGGTGGCGCTCGAGCGCGCCTCCGCGCTGCTGGGCGGCCCGCGCGACGTGGAGGGCCTCGCCGGGCGCAACGCCGTCGTCTTCGGCGCGGGCGCGATGGGCGGGCTGGCGGTGGCCAACCTGGTGCGCGCCGGCATCGCCGAGCTGGTGGTGGTCAACCGCACGGCCGACCGCGCCGCCCGCCTCGCCGAGACGGCCGAGCAGGCGGGCGTGCGCTCGCGCGCCGCCGGCGTCGATGGCTTGGCCGAGGCCATGCGCACCGCCGACCTCGTCGTCACCTGCACCGGCGCGGTGGGCGCGGTGCTGACGGTGGCGGACGCGCACACCGCCCTCGCGCGCCGCGTGGCCGACACGCCTCTGGTGGTGTGCGATCTGGGCCTGCCGCGCGACGTCGACCCTGCCGTCGCCGGCCTGCCGGGCGTCGACCTGCTCGACATCGACACCCTCCGCCGCGATCCGGGCGCCGGCGCGGCGGAGGCCGACGCGACCGCCGCCCGCGCGCTGGTGGCGCAGGAGCTGTCCGGCTACCTCGAGCAGCAGCGCGCCTCCGAGGTGGCCCCCACGGTGACGGCCCTGCGGCAGCGGGCCGCCGAGGTGGTGCAGGCCGAGCTGCTGCGGCTCGAATCGAAGACCCCCGACCTCACCGGCCACCAGCGCTCCGAGGTGGAGCGCACGGTGCGCCGGGTGGTCGACAAGCTCCTGCACGCGCCCACGGTGCGGGTCAAGCAGCTCGCGGCCGCCCCCGGGGGCGGCTCGTACGCCGAGGCGCTGCGCGAGCTCTTCGAGCTGCCGCCCGGCGCGGCGGCCGCCGTCGCGAGCCCCACCGACGGTCCCGCGCAGGCGGGCCCCGCACATCGTTCGCCGGCCGCCGAGGCCGCAGAGGAGGCCGCGCAGTGACCGATCGCCCCGCAGCACAAGCGCCCGCGCAGGGCGGCGCCGTCCCGCGGCCCATCCGGGTCGGCACCCGCGGCAGCGTGCTCGCCCGCACCCAGGCCGGCACGGTGCGCGACGCCCTGATCGCCGCCGGCCACCCCGCCGAGCTGGTCATCATCTCCACCTCGGGCGACCAGTCGCTCTCGCCGGTGCAGAAGATCGGCGTCGGCGTGTTCACCGCCGAGCTCCGCGAGGCCCTGCTCGACGACCGCGTCGACGTGGCCGTGCACTCGTTCAAGGACCTGCCCACCGCCGCCGAGCCCGGGCTGACGATCGCGGCCGTGCCCCGCCGGGCCGACCCGCGCGACGCCCTCGTCGCCCGCGACGGCCTCACCCTGGGCGAACTGCCGCCGGGGGCGCGCGTGGGCACCTCCGCGCCGCGCCGCGTCGCGCAGCTGCGGGCGCTGGGCCTGGGTCTGGACGTGCAGCCGCTGCGCGGCAACCTCGAGCGCCGGCTGGGCCGCGTCGACGCCGGCGAGCTCGACGCGGTGATCCTCGCGCGCGCCGGGCTCGACCGCACCGACCGCACCGGCCTCATCACCGAGACCATCGACCCCCTGCAGATGCTGCCCGCCCCGGCGCAGGGTGCGCTGGCCGTGGAGTGCCGCACCGCAGACACGGCCCTGTGCGCGCTGGCGGCCGGGCTGGACGACCCCGACACCCGCGCCGCCGTCACGGCCGAGCGCGCGGTGCTGGCGCGGCTCGAGGCCGGATGCACCGCGCCGGTGGGCGCGCTCGCCGAGGTGGTCGAGTCGCTGGCGGCCGACGGCACCGCGCAGCTGGAGCTGTCGGTGCGCGCCGCGGCGGCCGCCGTCGACGGCGGCCAGGTGCTGCGCGCCTCCCGCGTGGGGCCGGTGGCCGACGCGGCCGGGCTGGGGAGCGCGGTGGCCGACGAGCTGCTCGACCGGGGCGCGGCCGGTCTCGTGCGCGAGGCGGAGGACCCGCCCGCGGGCACACGGCAGGAGGCGCCGCGATGACGCCCCCCGCCGCCACAGACCAAGTAATGTCCGACGCACTCGCACTGGAGATCGAACGATGAGCCGCGCACGCAAGACCACCCCCGGCCGGATCCTGATCGTGGGGGCCGGGCCGAGCGATCCTGCCCTGCTCACGCTGCGCGCCCGCGAGGTCCTCGCCGGCGCCACCGTCGCCTACACCGACGCCGACGTCGACTCCGCCGTCGTCGCGATGGTGGGCGCCGACCTGCCGGTCGACGAGGAGTCGGGCGAGGCGGCCGCCGAGGTGCGCCCCGCGCTGGGCGACCCGGCCGACGTCGCCAAGGCGCTCGTCGCGGAGGCCAAGCTGGGGCACGACGTGGTGCGGCTCGTCTCGGGCGACCCGATGGGCACCGACTCGGTCATCGCCGAGCTCACCGCCATCGCCCGCACCCAGGTGCACTTCGAGATCGTTCCGGGCGTGCCCGCCGGCAGCGCGGTGCCCGCCTACGCCGGCATCCCCGTCGGCTCGGCGCACACCGAGTTCGACGTGCGCGGCGAGGTCGACTGGGCCGCCCTGGCCGCGGCGCCCGGGCCGCTGGTGCTGCACGCCACGTCGGGCCGGCTGGGCGAGACGTCCGGCGCGCTCGTCGAGCACGGCATGCCGGCCTCCACCCCCGCCGCGATCACCGTGCAGGGCACCACGCGCCGGCAGCGCACGGTCGAGGCCACGCTGGGCACGCTCGACGAGGTGGGCTCCGAGATGGTGGGCCCGCTGGTGGTCACCATCGGCAAGCCCGTCACCCAGCGGCACAAGATGTCCTGGTGGGAGTCGCGCGCGCTGTACGGCTGGACGGTGCTGGTGCCGCGCACCAAGGAGCAGGCCGCCGCGATGAGCGCACGCCTCGTCACGCACGGGGCCATCCCCAAGGAGGTGCCCACCATCTCGGTGGAGCCGCCGCGCAGCCCCGCCCAGATGGAGCGCGCCGTCAAGGGGCTCGTCGACGGCCGCTTCCAGTGGGTGGTGTTCACCTCCACCAACGCCGTGCGCGCCGTGTGGGAGAAGTTCCAGGAGTTCGGCCTCGACGCCCGCGCGTTCTCCGGCGTGAAGATCGCGTGCGTCGGCCAGGCCACCGCCGACACCGTCCGCGGCTTCGGCATCGAGCCCGAGATGATCCCCCCGGCCACCGAGCAGACCAGCGAGGGCCTGCTCGCCGAGTTCCCGCCGTTCGACGAGGTCCTCGACCCGGTCAACCGGGTGCTGCTGCCGCGGGCCGACATCGCCACCGAGACCATCGCCGAGGGGCTGCGCGAGCGCGGCTGGGAGATCGACGACGTCACCGCCTACCGCACCGTGCGCGCCTCGCCGCCGCCGGCCGAGACGCGCGAGATGATCAAGACCGGCGGGTTCGACGCCGTCTGCTTCACCTCGTCGTCCACCGTGCGCAATCTCGTGGGCATCGCGGGCAAGCCGCACGCGCGCACCATCGTGGCGTGCATCGGGCCCAAGACGGCCGAGACGGCGCGCGAGTTCGGGCTGCGGGTGGACGTCCAGCCCGAGGTCGCCCAGGTGATCCCGCTGGTCGAGGCGCTCGCCGAGCACGCCGCCCGGCTGCGGGCCGAGGGTGCCCTGCCCCCGCCGCGCAAGAAGTCCCGCCGCCGCTGAGCCGGCCGGCTCCCGCCCCGTCCGCCGCGGCGGTGTCGCGGGGTATCGTCCGCGGTGCGGCCCCGTGCGGGCGGGGTCCGAAGGAGGAGACCGTGTACCCAGATCACCGGCCGCGGAGGCTGCGCACCACGCCGGCCCTGCGGCGGCTCGTCGCCGAGACGACGGTGCAGCCCCGGCACCTGGTGCTGCCGATGTTCGTGGCCGACGACATCCTCGACCCGCGGCCCATCGACTCGCTGCCGGGCGTCGTGCAGCACACGCCCGACTCGCTGCTGCGCGCCGCGCACGAGGCGGTGGAGTCGGGCGTCGGCGGGCTCATGCTGTTCGGCGTGCCCGGGCACCGCGACGCGGTGGGCAGCGGGGCCGACGACCCCGACGGCGTGCTCAACCAGGCGCTGCGGTCGCTGCGCTCCGAGTTCGGCGACGACACGGTCATCATGGCCGACACGTGCCTCGACGAGTTCACCGATCACGGCCACTGCGGGGTGCTCAGCCGCGACGCCAACGGCCGCGAGCGCGTCGACAACGACCTCACCGTGCAGCGGTACGTCGACATGGCGCTGGCCCAGGCCGAGGCCGGGGCGCACGTGCTGGGGCCCAGCGGCATGATGGACGGCCAGGTGGGCGCCATCCGCGCCGCGCTCGACGCGGCCGAGTTCCGGCACACCTCGATCCTCGCCTACTCGGCCAAGTACGCCTCGGCGCTGTACGGGCCGTTCCGCGAGGCGGTGGGCTCCACCCTGGTGGGCGACCGCAAGACCTACCAGCAAGACCCGGCCAACGGCCGCGAGGCGCGGCGCGAGGTGGCGCTCGACCTCGCCGAGGGCGCCGACATGGTGATGGTCAAGCCCGCGATGCTCTACCTCGACGTGCTGCGCGAGGCGGCCGCCGCGTCCACGGTGCCCGTCGCCGCGTACCAGGTGTCGGGCGAGTACGCGATGATCGAGGCCGCCGCCGGCCACGGCTGGATCGACCGCGACGCGATGATCGTCGAATCGCTCACCGCCATCCGCCGGGCGGGCGCCGACATCGTCCTCACCTACTACGCCGTCGAGGCCGCGGAGAGGCTGCGGTGATCCGGCGGTGAGGGACGGCAGCAACACCCCCGGCGGCCCCCCGCCGCCGTACCCGGCCCCGCCCTCGGGCGGCGCCCGGCCCCCCGGCGTGCGGCCCGAGCCGCCCGCCCCCGTCCGCATCGCCTACGAGATCTGGTGCGCGGTGGCGCTGCTCGGCATCGCGACCACGGTGGGCGTGGTGCTGGTGATGTCGAGCCTGCAAGACACGCTCGTCAGCGACCTGCTCGAACGGTTCTCCGACGGCGTCGGCGGTCAGCCGGTGACCCGCGAGGACGTGGTCTCCAGCTTCCACCTCTCGCTCGGCGTCATCGCGGTGCTGGGCGCGGTGGTCATCGCGGTGACGTTCCTGCTGGCGCGGGCCATGCTCAAGGGGCGCTCGTGGGCGCGCGCCGTGCTGGTGGGCTTCACGGCCGTGCTCGCCGTGCTCGGGTTCGAGGGGCTGATGGGCTTCGACGGCGACGGCGCGGGGGCCATGGTGCTCGAGATCGCGACCATCCTGCAGGCGGTGCTCGCCATCGGCGCCTCGGTGATCGCGCACCGCGGCGAGGCCAACGCGTATTTCTACGGCAGGCGCGGCCGGTGACGGGGTGCTTCTACGGGAGGTGCGGCCGGTGACCGCCCGCTTGGACGGCAGGTGTGGCCGGTGACGCGCGACGCGGTGCTCTATTCCGAGCCGGGCGCCCGCTGGTGGCCGATCCTTCTTGCGCCCGGGTTCGCCGTGGTCGGCATCGTGTGGGACGCGGTGCTCGGCGGCGGCATGCCGGTGTTCGTGTGGCTGGTGGCCGCCGTGGTGCTGGGCGCTGTGGGATCGCTGATCATCCACGCGGCACGCACGCACACGTCCGTCGAGCTCACCACGCGGTCGCTGCGGCTCGGGCCTGACGAGATCGCGCTCGACGAGATCGTGCGCGTCTTCCCCCCGGCGCCGCGCGGGCGCAAGAAGCACGATCCGCGCGAAGACTGGGAATCGGCCCGCTCGCTCGGCGGACTGTCGGTGGTGCCGCGCGGGCGCAGGGGCATCGGCGTGCAGATGCGCACCGGGGCGCTGCGGCAGGCATGGGCGCGCGACGACGCCGCACTGCGCGCGCAGCTGGAGCCGCAGATCGAGCGCAGGCGCCGGCGGCGCAAGGACGCCCCGCGCGTGGCGGGCGGAGACGTCCAGTGACGGCGCCGGGCAGTCATGGCGGGGGTGGCCGCGGTGACGGTGGTCGCGGTGACGGTGGCCGCGGTGACGGTGGGGGTCCTGGGGCTGGCGGGGCCCCTGGGGCCGGTGGGGGTTCCGGTGCCGGCGGGGGTCCGGGCGGCGGCGGTCCGGGCGGCGCGAGCCGCGGGGCGGTGCTGCGCGGGTGGGCGATGGCGGTGG
>CAZDSL010000019.1:0-1153 GCA_964507655.1 uncultured Mycobacteriaceae bacterium
GCCCTGCACCACCCCATCGACCGGTGGGTCAAGCCGCAGGAGTTCGTCGAGCTCTCCGACATCGCCCGCGGCATGGGCTTTTCCGGCGTCCTCGCCGGCCCGCTGGTGCGCTCGTCCTACCGGGCCGGGCGGCTGTACGCGCAGGCGGTGCGCGAGCGCGGCGAGCAGCTGCCCGCCAACCTGGCCCACCTGGCCGACGCGGGCACCACCTGGCAGGAGGCCGGCGCGGTCCTGCAACGCATGAACGGCTGACGCGCGGCACGCCCGCCCCGGCGGTGCCCGTATCCTGGGGGCATGGCGAAGGGCAAACCCACCAAGGAAGAACGCAAGGCGGCGAAGGCCGCCTCCAAGGCCGCATCCAAGGAGCGCCGCGGGCAGATCTGGCAGGCGTTCCAGATGCAGCGCAAGGAGGACAAGGCCCTCATCCCGCTGATGGCGCTCACGCTGGTGATCACCGTCGGCGTGCTGGTGGGTCTGAGCTTCCTGGTCGGCATCGCCTGGTGGGTGGCCCTGGTGCTCGGCATCATCCTGGGCGCGCTGCTCGCCTTCATCGTCTTCGGGCGCCGCGTGCAGAAGAACGTCTACCGCAAGGCCGACGGCCAGGCGGGTGCGGCCGCGTGGGTGCTGGAGAACCTCAAGGGCGCGTGGCGCGTGAACAACGCCGTGGCCGCCACCACCCAGCTCGACGCCGTCCACCGGGTGATCGGCCGGCCGGGCGTCATCCTCATCGGCGAGGGCGCCCCGCACCGCGTCCGCCCGCTGCTGGCGCAGGAGAAGAAGCGCGCCGCCCGCCTCATCGGCGACACCCCCATCTACGAGTTCGTGGTGGGCAACGACGAGGGCCAGGTGCCGCTGGCCAAGCTGCAGCGCACCATCACCCGGCTGCCCAAGAACATCGACACCAAGACCCTCGACACCATCGAGGCGCGCATGTCGGCCCTGCAGAAGAAGGGCGGCTCCGGCGCCGCGATGCCCAAGGGCCCCATCCCCGGCGGTGCCAAGCAGCGCGGCATCCAGCGCACCGTCCGCCGGCGCTGACCGGCATCTGCGGAACAGGGGCGGGGGGGGGGGGGGGGGCCGGGGGCCGGGGGGGGGCGCCGCGCGCCCGGCCGCCCCCCCCCCCCCCCCCCCCCGCGGGCGCCGGCGGCCCGAG
>CAZDSL010000019.1:1163-16921 GCA_964507655.1 uncultured Mycobacteriaceae bacterium
GCGTTGCCCACGGGCCCACTCCCGGGCGGCGCCAAGCAGCGCGTCATCCAGCGCCCCGTCCGCGGGCGCTGACCGGCATCTGCGGAAGAGGGCGGCGCCCCGCGGACATGCTCCGCGGGGCGCCGCCCTTTCCGTACGCGGCCGCCCGCCGCGCGCCCGCCGTCAGCGTGCCTGGATGACCACCGTCTGCGTGGCGCGGTCGTGCAGGCCGCGGCCGTCCTCGTCCATGACCAGCGGGGGCAGGATGAAGAAGGTGAGCAGCACGCGGAAGAACGCGCGCGGCAGCCCCACCGGCGCCTCCGCGTCGACGCGCGCCACCCCGAGGCCCATGGCCGTCTGGCCCGGCGTGGCCGCGAACAGCCACACGCTGACCACGCTGACCAGGGCCCAGATGATCACGCCCACCGTGGCGGGGCCGCCGGGCAGGTGCACGAAGGCGAGCAGCAGCGCGGACACCCCGTAGCAGAGGAGCCAGTCGACGAGCAGCCCCGCGACCTTGCGGCCCGTCCCCGCGGCCGAGCGCGGGCCGGACTGCGGCAGGCCGAGCCGCTCACCGCGGTACTTGACGACGCTGCCGTCCTCCCCCTTGGGGAGCGCGGCGGCGGGGCCGGAAAGCCAGGAACCGGTCATTCGACGCATGCCCCCAGGGTACGGAACCGCCGCGGCCGCGCCCCGGGCGCGGCGCGGCCGGTGAGATGCGCGTCGCCCGCATCGCGCGCGAGCCGTGATGGACGTCACGGCGTGCACGTATCGTGTAACACCGCCGCAACATTCGGTTGACTGACGAGCAACACCGCGCCGCTAGCGTTGTGCGCGTAAACCCGCCCGCGAAACCGCGGCGGGTGACGACCAAGGAGTCTTGCACTGTGTTCACTACCCCCGAACAGGTACTCGCGTATATCCGTGACGAGAACGTCGAGTACGTCGACATCCGTTTCTGCGACGTCCCGGGCGTCATGCAGCACTTCTCGGTGCCGGCCGCCGCATTCACCCAGGACATCTTCGAGGACGGCCTGGCCTTCGACGGCTCGTCTGTGCGCGGGTTCCAGTCGATCCACGAATCCGACATGCAGCTGTTCCCGGATGTCACCACGGCCACGGTGGACCAGTTCCGCAGCGCCAAGACGCTGAACATGAACTTCTTCGTGCACGACCCGTTCACCCGCGAGGCCTACAGCCGCGACCCGCGCAACGTCGCGCGCAAGGCCGAGGACTACCTCAAGAGCACCGGCATCGCCGACACCTGCTTCTTCGGCGCCGAGGCCGAGTTCTACATCTTCGACTCCGTGCGGTTCGACTCGAAGGTCAACGGCAGCTTCTACGAGGTCGACTCGATCGAGGGCCGCTGGAACAGCGGCCTCGCCACCGAGCGCGACGGCAGCCCCAACCTGGGCAACAAGATCCGCGTCAAGGGCGGCTACTTCCCCGTCGCCCCCTACGACCACACCGTCGACCTGCGCGACGCGATGTCGACCAACCTCACCGCGGCGGGCTTCGAGCTCGAGCGCCTGCACCACGAGGTGGGCACCGGAGGCCAGCAGGAGATCAACTACAAGTTCAACACCCTGCTCCACGCCGCCGACGAGCTGATGCTGTTCAAGTACATCATCAAGAACACCGCCAAGCAGCACGGCAAGACGGTCACGTTCATGCCCAAGCCCCTCTACGGCGACAACGGCTCGGGCATGCACGCCCACCAGTCGCTGTGGAAGGACGGCGAGCCGCTGTTCTACGACGAGTCGGGCTACGGCGGCCTGTCCGACCTGGCCCGCCACTACATCGGCGGCATCCTGCACCACGCCCCGTCGCTGCTGGCGTTCACCAACCCCACGATCAACTCGTACAAGCGCCTGGTGCCGGGCTACGAGGCCCCCATCAACCTGGTGTACTCGCAGCGCAACCGCTCGGCGTGCGTGCGCATCCCCGTCACCGGCAACAGCCCCAAGGCCAAGCGCATCGAGTTCCGCTCGCCCGACTCCTCCGGCAACCCGTACCTGGCGTTCGCCGCGATGATGATGGCCGGCCTCGACGGCATCCGCAACAAGATGGAGCCGGCCGAGCCCATCGACAAGGACCTCTACGAGCTCCCGCCGGAGGAGGCGGCCGGCGTCCCGCAGGCCCCCACCTCGCTGGAGGCCGTCATCGACAACCTCGAGCGCGACCACGACTACCTCACCGAGGGCGGCGTGTTCACCACCGACCTCATCGAGAAGTGGATCGAGCTCAAGCGCACCGACGAGATCGAGCCGATGAACCTACGGCCGCACCCCTACGAGTTCGATCTGTACTACGACTGCTGAGCCCCAGCGCTCAGGCCGCACACCGCGCCCGCCCGCCGCATCCGACCTCCCGGTCGCCGCGGCGGGCGGGCGCCGCGCATCCGGCCCCCGCTGATCACAGTCGCGTAACGGTTCCGGGTTACCGGCGGGTATCACTCTGCGCCGCACGGGACGAGAGGGCAACGTAGCGTGCGCAAGGACGTACCCGACGCCCCGAACGGCCCGCCGGCCGGCGCGGCGCCGCGTGCAGCATCTCGTCGGCGAGGGAGGCGCGCGCTGTGCTCAGCGACCTGTGGGACTTCATCACCTCGCGGCGCCAGCAGCTGCTGATCGACTCGTACCAGCACGTCAGCGCCGTCATCCAGTGCGTCATCATCGCCACCGTCATCGCGGTCGTCATCGGGGTGCTCGTCTATCGCAGCCCCCTCGGTTCCGCCGCCGCGACGGCCCTGTCCAGCGCGGTGCTCACCATCCCCTCGTTCGCACTGCTGGGCATCCTCATCCCCATCGTCGGCCTCGGCGTGCCGCCCACCGTCATCGCGCTGGTGCTCTACGCGCTGCTGCCGATCATCCGCAACACCATCGTCGGCCTCGGCTCCATCGACCCGGCCACCACCGACGCCGCACGCGGCATCGGCATGGGCCGCCTGCATGTGCTCGCCCGCGTCGAGCTGCCGCTGGCCTGGCCCTCGATCCTCACCGGCATGCGGGTGAGCACGCAGATGAGCATGGGCATCCTCGCCATCGCCGCCTACGCCAAGGGCCCCGGCCTGGGCAACCTGATCTTCTCCGGGCTCTCCCGCGTCGGCAGCCCCACCGCCGTGCCGCAGGCGCTCACCGGCACCCTGCTCGTGGTCATCCTCGCGCTGATCCTCGACGGCATCTTCATCATCATCGGCAAGCTCACGACCTCGAGGGGGCTCCATGCCTGACCACGCACGCAGCACCGCGGCCACGGACGCCCCCGGGAGCGAGGTCTCCGGCGTCGAGATCGTGCTCGACGAGGTCACCAAGCGCTTCCCCGGCAGCACCACCCCGGCGGTGGACCGGGTCTCCATGACGATCCCCGCCGGCAAGATCGTCGTGTTCGTGGGCCCCTCCGGCTGCGGCAAGACCACGACGATGCGCATGATCAACCGGCTCATCGAGCCCACCTCCGGCAGGATCACCATCGCCGGGCGCGACGCGCTCTCCATCAAGCCCGACCGCCTCCGCCGCGGCATCGGATACTCGATCCAGCAGTCGGGGCTGTTCCCGCACATGACGATCGCGCAGAACGTGGCCATCGTGCCCGGGCTCGTCGGCTGGAAGAAGAAGCGCATCAGCGACCGCGTCGACGAGATGCTCGACCTCGTCGGCCTCGAACCGGGCATCTACCGCGACCGCTACCCCCGCCAGCTCTCCGGCGGCCAGCAGCAGCGCGTGGGCGTGGCCCGCGCGCTGGCGGCCGACCCGCCCGTGCTGCTCATGGACGAGCCGTTCGGCGCCGTCGACCCGATCACCCGCGGCCTGCTGCAGGACGAGCTGCTGCGCCTCCAGTCGGAGCTCGGCAAGACCATCGTCTTCGTCACGCACGACTTCTCCGAGGCGGTCAAGCTGGGCGACCGCATCGCCGTGCTCGGCCGCCAGTCGAAGATCCTCCAATACGACGCCCCCGAGGCGATCCTGGCCAACCCGGCCGACGACACTGTCGCCGGCTTCATCGGCTCGGGCGCAGCGCTGCAGCAGCTCACCCTCCTGCGCGTGCGCGACGTCGAACTGCAGTCCTGCCCCACCGCGCTCGAGACCGACCCGCCCGAGCGCCTGCGCGGCGAGCTGGGGCGGGCGCAGCGCTGGGGCCTGGTGCTCGACACCCGCCGCCGCCCCGTCGCCTGGGTCAACGCCCGCCACCTTGCCGGCGCCTCGTCGCTGCGAGGCATCGGCGACCCCATCGGCGAGGTGGTGAGCACGCAGTCGACGCTGCAGGACGCCCTCGAGGCGCTGCTCGCCGCCGCCAGCGCCTCCACCGTGGTCACCGGCCGCCGCGGCCAATACGAGGGGCTGATCGACATCGACACCCTCATCCAGACCATCCGCTCGCTGCGCGAGGAGTACGCGGACGCGCACGACCACGACGACGAGCACGACGACGTCGCCCACGCCGTGGCCGACGGCGGCGCGGGCCCCGGCGGCCCGCCGGACGAGGGCGAGGGGGCCCCGTCATGACGGTCACCCAGGACACGGTCACCGCCGGCGAGAAGACGCCCGATCCGGTCACCTCCACCGCGCCCGGCCGCCGCAGCGACGCCGTACGCCTGCTCGCGCAGCCGATCGTGGCCGTGGTGCTGGCGGCGGGCATCCTCATCTGGGCCTTCGCCTTCAACGACCTCAACGCCACGCAGCGCGAGACCCTCAACGCCGGCTCGCTGGGCAGCCGCGTGGGCCAGCACATCGCGCTCACCGCGGTGATCACGGCCATCGTGGTGGTCGTCGCGGTGCCGCTGGGCGTGCTGCTCACCCGCCGGGGCTTCAAGGTCCTCTCGCCTGTGTTCATCGGCATCGGCAACATCGGCCAGGCCTCCCCCGCCATCGGCCTGCTGGTGCTGCTGTTCCTGTGGACGGAGAAGACGGGCTTCTGGATCGGCGTGCTGCCCATCGCCTTCTATTCGCTGCTGCCCGTGCTACGCAACACGATGCTGGGCGTGCAGTCGGTGGATCCGGCGCTGGTGGACGCCGGCCGCGGCCAGGGCATGTCGTCGGCCACCGTGCTGCGCCGCGTCGAATTCCCGCTGGCCGTGCCCTTCATCCTCGCCGGCCTGCGCACGTCCCTGGTGCTCGCCGTGGGCACCGCCACGCTCTGCTTCCTCGTCGGCGCCGGCGGGCTGGGCGTGCTCATCGACACCGGCTACAAGCTGCGCGACAATCCCACGCTGTACGTGGGCGCCGTGCTGGCGGTGGCGCTGGCGCTGTTCATCGACTGGCTCGGGGCGCTCGCCGAGCGCTTCATCGGCCCGAAGGGGCTGCGCTGATGTCCCCCGCAAACGGCCCGCATGCGCCGGGCACCGCCGCACCCTCCCCCGCCCCACGGTCGCACCGCACCCGCCGTCTCGCCGCACTGCTCGCCGGGGCGCTGTCGGCCGTACTCGTGGCGGCATGCGGGCTGCAGTCGGGCGGCGCGCTGCCGCTGTCGGTGGGCCCCGGCAGCATCCAGCCCGTCCCCGAACTCGAGGGCGTCCCCCTCACGGTGGGGTCCAAGGACTTCACCGAGAACATCATCCTCGGCTACATCGCCGAGTTTGCGCTGGCCGCGGCCGGCGCCGACATCCGCGACCTCACCAACATCCAGGGCTCCAACAGCGCCCGCGCCGCCATGGAGGCCGGGCAGGTCGACCTCTACATCGAGTACACCGGCACCGGCTGGATCAACTACCTGCACAACGAGCATCCGATCCCCGACGCGCAGCAGCAGTTCGAAGCGGTGCGGGCCGAGGACCTCAAGCGCAACGGAATCGTGTGGGCCGCCCCCGCGCCGATGGACAACACCTACGCGCTGGCGACCAGCCAGAAGGTGGTCGACGCCACCGGCGTGCGCACGCTGTCCGACTACGCCCACCTCGTCAACACCAAGCCGGGGTCGATGACCACCTGCGTCGAGACCGAGTTCAACAGCCGGCAGGACGGTTTCCCCGGGATGGCGGCGGTGTACGGGTTCAACCCCGAGGACGCCGGCAAGAAGATCCTGCAGACGGGCATCATCTATCAGGCCACCGCCAGCGGAGGCGAGTGCACCTTCGGCGAGGTGTTCACCACCGACGGCCGCATCAAGGGCCTGGGGCTGGTGGTGCTCGAGGACGACAAACAGTTCTTCCCCCACTACAACGCCGCGGTGACGATGCGCGAAGAGGTCTACAAGGACCATCCCCAGATCGTCTCGGTCATGGAGCCCGTCATGAAGGCGATCACCAACGACGAGATCTCCACCCTCAACGCCAAGGTGGACGTGGACGGCGAGGAGCCCGCCGACGTGGCCCGGCAGTGGCTGATCGACAAGGGCTTCGTCACCGAGGGGTGACGGCGCGCGGCGCCGCCGGTGTGATCTGATCACGGATCTCCCCGCGCGACTTGCGCATCGGCCCCGCTGACGGAATCCTTCTCGGGATGTCCGGGTTCATCGCGAGCGTGCTCGACAGTCTGGCCGGCCTGGGGCCGGCCGGGTACATCACGCTCGTCGTCGCCGTGAGCGTGCTGTGCCAGTGGATCGCCTGGCGCATCCGCATGCCCTCGATCCTGCTGATGCTGCTGGTCGGCTTCGGCCTCGGCCAGGTGGTCTCCGCCGAGGAGGTGCTGGGCCGCGACCTGCTCTTCGACGGCGTGAGCCTCACGGTGGGCATCATCCTGTTCGAGGGCAGCATGTCGCTGCGGCTGAAACACGTGCAGGACCTGGGCAGGCCGGTGTGGCGGCTGTGCTCGGTGACGGTGCTCGTGGCGTGGGTGCTCATCACCGGATCGGCCCTGCTCATCGGGTTCGACATCAAGGTGGCGCTGCTGGTGGGCGCCATCCTGGTGGTCACCGGCCCCACCGTCATCGCGCCCATCCTGCGCACCCTGCGGCCCACCCGGCGGGTGTCCTCGCTGCTGCGGTGGGAGGGGATCGTCGTCGACCCCATCGGCGCCGTGCTCGCCCTGCTGGTGTTCCAGGGCATCCTCGCCGGCGAGGGAGGCGACGCGGCCTCGGCGGTGCTGCTGGTGCTGGGCAAGACGCTGCTCATCGCGTTCGGCATCGCGCTGACGATGGGCGTGGTCATCGAGGTCCTCATGCGGCGGCGCGCGGTGCCCGACTTCCTGCACGGCGTGTTCTTCCTCGCGGCGGCCATCACCGCGCTCGTCGCCTCCAACGCGCTGCAGCCCGAGTCGGGCCTGCTCACCGTGACGATCCTCGGCATCTACCTGGGCAACCGGCCCGAGCTGCACCTCGAGCACGTCGCCGAGTTCAAGGAGCACCTGCAGGTGCTGTTCGTCGGCGCCCTGTTCATCGTGCTCGCCGGCCGCATCAGCCCCGCGCAGATCGTCGACGTGGCGCCCGAGGCCCTGATCTTCCTGGCGCTGCTGGTGCTCGTCGTGCGGCCGGTGAGCGTGGCGGTCGGCCTGCTGCGCACCAAGGTCACCCGCAACGAACGCATACTGCTGGCGTGCATGGCGCCGCGCGGCGTCGTCGCCGCGGCCGTGACGAGCATCTTCGCGCTGGGCTTCGCCCAGGCCGCCGACACCTTCGCCCAGCGGGCGCAGGACGCCGCGGGCGACGAGCGCGCGTCGCTCACCGCGCAGGCCGACGAGCTGGCCCGCCTCGCCCACCAGGCCGGGCAGCTGGTGCCGCTGGTGTTCGTGGTCATCGTGTGCACGGTGGCGATCTACGGTTTCGGCATCGGCAAGCTCGCCGAGCGGCTGGGGCTGGCCTCCGCCAAGCCGCAGGGCGTGGTGTTCGTGGGGGCCAACCGCTGGGTGGTGGACGCGGCGACGCTGCTGCAGGATGCGGGCGTGCCCGTCCTGGTGGTCGCCCGCAACTACGCGACGCTCGCCGGGGCCCGCATGGCGGGGCTGCCCACGGTGACAGCCAACATCCTGTCCGAGTACGCGGTGAAGGACATGGACCTGTCCGGCATCGGCTACTTCATCGCCTGCACGCCCGAGGACGAGACCAATGCCACCGCGGCGCGCGAGTTCATGCACGTCTTCGGCGGCGCCAACACCTTCCAGCTGCACCGCGGCGCCAAGTCCACCGGCACCGGCAGCGCGCGGCGCGACACGGCCGGGCACCTCAGCGCCCGCTACGCGTTCGTGCCGCCGCTCTCGCGCGCCGAACTCGACCGGCGGATGATGACGGGCATGACGGTCAAGCGCACGTCGCTGACCAAGGAGTACACGCTCGACGACTTCCGCCGCGACAACGGCGAGGAGACGGTGATCCTGTTCGTGCAGCGCGGCGGCACCACCTCCGTCGCCCACCTCAACAGCAAGCTGCCCTACGACGACGGCGCGCTCATCGCGATGGTCCCGGCCGCGGAGCAGACGCCGGCGGGCTGACGCGGCCGGGCCGGCGGCCCCTCAGCCGAAGACCCTGTCGACGACGGCGCGCGCCCGGCGCGTGACGCGCAGGTAGTGGTCGAGGAAGGCGCCCTCGTCCCCGCCGCGCCAGCCGGCCGCGTAGGCCACGGCGGCGAGCTGGTCGCCGGGCCCCGGGAGCTGATCGCCCGGCCGCCCGCGGGCCAGCACGATCGCGTTGCGCGCGCGGGTGGCCAGCAGCCACGATTCGCGCAGCAGCTCGGCGTCGGCGGCGTCGAGCAGTCCCGCCTCCGTGGCCGCCTCGAGCGTGCCCAGCGTGGTGGTGCCGCGCAGCCCCGGGTGCGCGTGCGCGTGCTGGAGCTGCAGGAGCTGCACCGTCCACTCGATGTCGGCGAGCCCCCCGCGCCCCAGCTTGGTGTGGGTGGCCGGGTCGGCGCCGCGCGGCAGCCGCTCGGCGTCCACCCGCGCCTTCATCCGGCGGATCTGCAGCACCGTCGCGGCGTCGATGCCGCCGGGCGGATAGCGCACCGCGTCGATCATCCGCACGAAGCGCTCCCCCAGCGCGGCGTCGCCGGCGACGAACGCGGCCCGCAGCAGCGCCTGCACCTCCCACGGCTCGGCCCACTTGCGGTAGTAGGCCTCGTACGAGGCGAGCGTGCGCACCAGCGGGCCGCTGCGGCCCTCGGGCCGCAGGTCGGCGTCCACCTCCAGCGGCGGGTCGACGCTGGCGCGCCCCAGCAGGCGGCGGACCCGGTCGGCGATGCCCGACGCCCAGCGCACCGCGTCCGCGTCCCCCACCGCCGCGCCGCCGTCGCCGCCGAGCGGCTCGCACACGAACAGCACGTCGGCGTCGGAGCCGTAGCCGAGCTCGCCGCCGCCGAGCCGGCCCATGCCGATCACCGCGATCCGCGCGGGCGCGGGGCGGCCCGACTCGGCCGCATCGGCCCGGATCACCGCCCCCAGCGCGGCCTCGAGCACCGACGACCACACCGACGACAGCGCCCGGCACACCGCGGGCACCTCGAGCATGCCCAGCACGTCGGCGGAGGCGACCCGCGCCAGCTCGGCCCGGCGCAGCGACCGGGCGGCGGCGATCGCGCGGTCGGGGTCGCGGTGCCGCGCGGCCGAGCGGATCAGCCCCTGCGCCACCTCCGCCGGCTCCACCGCGAGCAGCTTGGGCCCGGTGGCGCCGTCGGCGTAGAGGCGCAGGACGTCGGGGGCGCGCAGCAAGAGGTCGGGGATGTAGCGGGAGGAGCCGAGCACCAGCATCAGGCGCTTGGCCAGCGCGCCCTCGTCGCGCAGCGAGCGCAGGAACCACGGGTGGTCGTTCAGCGCCTCCGACAGCGTGCGGTAGGCGAGCAGCCCGGCGTCGGGGTCGGGGGTCTCGCCCAGCCACTCGAGCAGCGTGGGCAGCATCAGCGCCTGGATGCGGCCCTTGCGGGTGGCGCCGCGGGTGAGCGCCGTCAGGTGGCCCAGCGCGTTGCGCGGGGCGCGGTAGCCGAGCGCGGCCAGCTGCCGCTCGGCCGCCTGCGGGCTGAGCTTGAGCGCCTCGGAGTCCATGTGCGCCACCGACTCGAGCAGCGGCCGGTAGAACAGCTTCACGTGCAGCCGGCGGACGTGCTGCGAATGCACCCGGATCTGGCGCTGCAGCTCGTCGACCACACCGCGCCGCGACTCGGAGCGCACGTGCGCCGCGCGCGCCAGCCAGCGCAGCGCCTCGGTGTCGTCGGGCGGCGGCAGCATGTGGGTGCGCTGCAGCCGCTGCAGCTGCAGGCGATGCTCGAGCAGCCGCAGGAACACGTACGACTCGGTGAGCTGCGCGGCGTCGACCCGGCCCACGTAGCCGCCCGCCGAGAGCCGGGCCAGGGCGTTGAGCGTCGACTTGGAGTGCAGCGTGTCGTCGGCACGGCCGTGCACCATCTGCAGCAGCTGCACGGCGAACTCCACATCGCGCAGGCTGCCCGAGCCCAGCTTGATCTCGCGGGCGCGCACGTCCGCGGGCACCAGCTCCTCCACCCGCCGGCGCATGGCGCGCACCTCGGGGACGAAATCCTCGCGCTCCGAGGCCGTCCACACCAGCGGGTTCAGCGCGTCCACGTACTCGCGCCCCAGCGCCATGTCGCCGGCGGCGGGGCGCGCCTTGAGCAGCGCCTGGAACTCCCACGTCTTGGCCCAGCGCCGGTAGTAGGCCAGGTGCGAGTCGAGCGTGCGCACCAGCGCACCCTGCTTGCCCTCGGGACGCAGGCCGGCGTCGACCTCGAAGAACGCGCTGGAGCCGATCCGGATCATCTCGCCGGCCAGGCGCGCGGAGAGCGCATCGGCGGGCTCGGCGACGAACACCACGTCGACGTCGCTGACGTAGTTGAGCTCGCGGCCGCCGCACTTGCCCATCGCCACCACGGCGAGCCGCGCGTCCACCTTCTGCTCGTGGCACACCGTCGCCACCGCCACCGCGAGCGCCGCCGCGAGCGCCGCGTCGGCGAGGTCGGACAGGTGCCGACCGACGGCGCGGAACTCGAGGTCGGGCTCGTTCTCCACGGTGGCCGCCAGGTCGATCGCGGCGAGCAGCAGCAGGTGGTCGCGGTAACGGGTGCGCAGCGCGAGCACCGCCTCGGGCCCGATCACCGCGGCCCGGTGCAGCCCGTGCCCGCCCTCGGGCACGGCCTCGACGGTGGCGAGCAGGTCGGCGCGCAGCGCATCGCGTTCGGGCAGCTCGGGGGTGTCGGCGAGCCGGTGCCAGGCCTCCGGGAACTGGGCGAGGTGGTCGCCCAGCCCCGTCGACGCGCCGATCACCGCGAACAGGCGCGCCCGCAGCCGCGAGTCCGCGTGCAGGCGGTCGTCGAGCGCAGCCCAGCCGTGCGCCTCCGGGCCGTTCTCCGCCGGGCCGCCCTCCCCCGCCTGGCCGTGCGCCTGCGCCGCCCCGCCGGCGCGCGCCCCGCCTCCGTGGCCGGCCTCGCGCGCGTCCAGGGCCTCCTTGATGCGCACCAGGGTGCGCAGCGCCAGGTCGGCGTCGGGAGCGCGGGACAGCGCCCACAGCACGGAGACGTCCTCCGCCCGCGTCCAGCCCAGCTCCGCCAGGTCCTCGGCGGCGCCGGCCTCCACCAGCCCCAGCCGGCCCGGGGACGGGACGCCCCCGCGCGCCGGCCGCCCGGGCATGCTCACAGCCCCAGGTAGTTGGTGATCTCGAAGGGCGTCACCTGGCCGCGGTAGTCGGCCCACTCGGCCCGCTTGTTGCGAAGGAAGAAGTCGAACACGTGCTCGCCGAGAGCCTCGGCCACCAGCTCGGAATCCTCCATGTGCTTGAGCGCATCGCCCAGGCTGGTGGGCAGCTCGCGGTAGCCCATGGCCCGCCGCTCGCCCGGGGTCAGCGACCAGACGTCGTCCTCCGCCTCGGGCGGCAGCTCGTAGCCGCCCTCGACGCCCTTGAGCCCGGCCGCGATGAGCACCGCGAACGTGAGGTAGGGGTTGCAGGCCGAGTCGGGGTTGCGCACCTCCACGCGGCGCGACGACGCCTTGTTGGGCGTGTACAGGGGCAGCCGCACCAGCGCCGAGCGGTTGGCCCTGCCCCAGGAGGCCGCCGTGGGCGCCTCGCCGCCGTGCACCAGGCGCTTGTAGGAGTTGACCCACTGGTTGGTGACGGCGCTGATCTCGTGCGCGTGCTCGAGGATGCCCGCGACGAACGACCGCGCGGTGGACGAGAGCTGGAGGGGGTCGTCGTCGTCGTGGAAGGCGTTGTTCTCGCCCTCGAACAGGCTCATGTGAGTGTGCATGGCCGAGCCGGCGTACTCGCCGAACGGCTTGGGCATGAACGTGGCCCGCACGCCCTCCTGCAGCGCCACCTGCTTGACCACGTAGCGGAAGGTCATGACGTTGTCGGCCATGGAGAGCGCGTCGGCGTAGCGGAGGTCGATCTCCTGCTGGCCCGGCGCCGCCTCGTGGTGGCTGAACTCCACCGAGATGCCCATCGACTCGAGTGCGTCGATGGTGTGCCGGCGGAAGTTGGGGGCCCTGTTGTGCACGGCCTGGTCGAAGTAGCCGCCGTTGTCGGCGGGGATGGGGCGGCCGGCCGGGTCGAGGTCCGGCTGCAGCAGGAAGAACTCGATCTCGGGGTGCACGTAGCAGGTGAAGCCGGCGTCGCCCGCCTTGCCGAGCTGGCGGCGCAGCACGTGGCGCGGGTCGGACCACGAGGGCGAGCCGCCCGGCAGGAGGATGTCGCAGAACATGCGCGCGGTGGGCTGGCGGCCGTCGTCGGAGACCCACGGCAGCACCTGGAATGTGGACGGGTCGGGCATGGCGACCATGTCGGCCTCAGAGACCCGGGAGAAGCCCTCCACCGCGGAACCGTCGAAGCCGATGCCCTCGGCGAAGGCGCCCTCGAGCTCGGCCGGGGCGATCGCCACCGACTTGAGATAACCCAGCACATCGGTGAACCACAGCCGCACGAAGCGGATGTCCCGCTCCTCCAGGGTGCGCAGCACGAACTCCATCTGACGATCCATGGGCCCGAGCCTATTCACTCGGCCGCCGCGGTGCGCGCGAACGGTCCCCCGCAGGCCCCGCGCGCCCCCGGTGAGATCGGTCACCGGCGTATGGAAGGGGCGGCGCGGCGGTGGCAGACTCGCCAGGGTCACCACCTTAGGAACCCGGGGACCCTGCAGCAGGGCCTCGAGGCTGAGAAGAGGATCCACGATGACCGACACATCGCCCTATGGCGCCGCGCCCGCGGCCGGGCAGACCGCCCGCAGGCCCATCATCCGCACCCACCACCTGCAGAAGTGGAAGCAGGAGGGCAAGCGGTGGGGCATGCTCACCGCCTACGACTACTCCACCGCCCGCATCTTCGACGACGCCGGCATCCCGGTGCTGCTCATCGGCGACTCGGCCGCCAACGTCGTCTACGGCTACGACACCACCCTCCCGATCACCTCCGACGAGCTGATCCCGCTGGTGCGCGGCGTCGTGCGCGGCGCGCCGCACGCGCTCGTCGTGGCCGACCTGCCCTTCGGCAGCTACGAGGCGTCCGACGCGCAGGCGCTCGCCACCGCCGCGCGCTTCTGCAAGGAGGGGCTGGCGCACGCGGTCAAGCTGGAGGGCGGGGTGCGCGTCGCCTCCCAGATCACCGCCCTCTCGCAGGCCGGCATCCCCGTGATGGCGCACATCGGCTTCACCCCGCAGAGCGTCAACGGCCTCGGCGGATTCCGGGTGCAGGGCCGCGGCGAGGCCGCCCAGCGGCTCATCGACGACGCGCTGGCCGTCCAGGAGGCGGGCGCGTTCTCGGTGGTCATGGAGATGGTGCCCGCCGACGTCGCCGCGCAGGTGACGGGCAAGCTCACCATCCCCACGGTGGGGATCGGCGCCGGCAACCAGTGCGACGGGCAGGTGCTGGTGTGGCAGGACATGGCCGGATACACCTCGGGGAAGACGGCGAAGTTCGTGCGCCGCTTCGGCGAGGTGGGCGCGGAGCTCTCCCGCGCGGCCTCCGCCTATGCCGCCGCCGTGGAGGACGGCTCGTACCCGGGCCCCGAGCACTCGTTCTGACGCGCCGCCTCCGCGGGACCGGCCCCGCCGTGCGCGCCGAGCGGCGCGCGCGGCGGGGTTCGCCTATCCTCGGCCGGGTGCCCGCCCGGCCGGCCGCACGCACCGACGACGGAGGACCGATCCCCATGCGCACCACCCCGCACCCCGCAGCCCCGGCGCGGCCCGCACGGGCCCGGCTGCTGCCCGCCGCGGCCGGCGCCGTCGCCGCCGCCGCGCTGCTGGCCGGATGCTCCGGCGCCGGGCAGTCGGATTCGGCCACCAAGAACGCCGCCGACTCCGCGCAGGCCACCACGTCGGCGTCCGTGCCCGACACCGGCTCCGCGGAGGCCATGGGCTCCCTGCCCGCCGGCATCACGCCCGCCGCGGCCGAAGACCTGTGCGCCTCGCTGCGCGATCAGCTGCAGTCGATGCGCACCTACACCATCACCCCCGGCAAGGTCACCCTCAACGGCGTGGTCGTCACCTGGGCGACGCGCAACAAGATCAACCTGGTGGACCTCGCCCAGCATCGCGAGAAGATCGACCAGGCCCTCCAGGTGAGCTGCCCCGACGTGCGCGACGGCGTCACCAGCGCCCTCGAGATCCCCGATGTCGCCTCGGCGCTGGTGGGGTTCTGACGCGGCCTCAGCCGTTGTCCCACCGGTCGTCGGCGTCGTCGGCCTGCTTGTTGCGGGCGCGGGCGATCTCCAGCGCCCTGAGGGCCGTCGCCTCGTCGGGATAGGGCCCCATGCGGTTCAGCGCGCGCGGGTCCTTGCCCTGGTGCACCGTGTGGTCGTCGAGGTTGAAGTACCACTGCTCGTCGCTCATGGCCCCAGTGTGCCGCAGTTCGGGATGCACCCGGGATCGACCAAGCGGATTCTGCACGCGCGACGGCCGGATACGTGCGGAATCCGCTTGGTCGCGGGTGCGCCGTGCGAATGCGGGCGGACGAGCCGGCGTGTAAGCCGGATTTCGTTCCCGCGGCGCGGGGCCGCGGGCGGCGACCATCCATCTGGACACACCGTCGCCGGGTGCCTCGAGCAGCCAACCCGCAGGCTCGGGCGAGCAGCCCTCGAACACCTGCGCAGCCGCACCGGCATGCCGGTGCCGCCTTCGGCCTTGCTCCGGGCGGGGTTTACCGAGCCGCTGCGGTCACCCGCAGCGCTGGTGCGCTCTTACCGCACCGTTTCACCCTTACCCGCGCGGGCCCCGAGGGGCGTCGCACGGGCGGTCTGTTCTCTGTGGCACTGTCCCGCGGGTCACCCCGGGTTGCCGTTGGCAACCGCCCTGCTCTGTGGAGTCCGGACTTTCCTCGACCCGGGCCTGTGCGCACTGCGCGCCGGTTCCCGGTGCCGCGGCCGCCCCGCCGACTCGTCCGCCCCGCAAGGATACGTCGCCGCGCCGCCGGGGCCGAACCGGGCGCCGCTCACCCCAGGTGGGCGGTGTCGTTGACCAGCCGCACGGCGCTGCCGCCGTCGGGGTAGAACTCGGCGACGCTGATCGAGGCGAGGTCGAGGTGCAGCTTGTACAGCAGCGGATAGCCCACGTCCAGGGCCTCGCGCAGCACCATCTTGATGGGCGTGACGTGCGAGACCACCAGCACCGACTCGCCCGGGTGCTCCGCGGCGATGCGCCGGCGCGCCCGCCGCACCCGCTCGGCCACCTGCAGGAAGCTCTCGCCGCCGGGCGGCGGCACGGCCGGGTCGCCCAGCCAGCGCGCGTGCAGCCCGGGGTCGCGGGCCGCCGCCTCCCGGAAGGTGAGCCCCTCCCACGCGCCGAAGTCGGTCTCGATGAGGTCGTCGTCCACCGCGACCGGCACGCCCAGCGCCGCCGCGGACGCCTCGGCGGTGGCGCGCGCCCGCGCGAGCGGGGAGGTGACGACCGCGGTGATCGCGCCGCGGGCGCCGATGCGGCGGGCCGCGG
>CAZDSL010000020.1:0-16671 GCA_964507655.1 uncultured Mycobacteriaceae bacterium
GGCGCCGCCCCGCGGCCCGGCCACGGCGCCCCCCGGCACCGCACGCCCCAGCATGCCCGCCGGGCGCGCCCCGGGGCGCCGTCCGCCGCCGGCGCTGTGGAAAACGCCGGTGCTGTGCACAACCGGGCCCTCGCGGGCCGTCACGGGGCCGGATCGTCGGCGCGGTGTGCTAGGCGCGCCGCCGCAGCGCCGCGCGCGACGCGGAACGGCCCGCCCGGGGAGTGTCCCCGGGCGGGCCGTCCGCCGCGCCGCGATCAGCGGCCGAAGCCGCCCCCGTCGGGCAGGTCGAGATCGGGCTTGTCGACCTCTTCGATGTTGACGTCCTTGAAGGTGAGCACCCGGACGTTCTTGACGAAGCGCGCCGGCCGGTACATGTCCCACACCCAGGCGTCCGACATGCGCAGCTCGAAGTAGACCTCGCCGTCGGCGTTGCGGGGCAGCAGCTCGACCGAGTTGGCCAGGTAGAACCGGCGCTCCGTCTCCACGACGTAGGTGAACTGACCGACGATGTCCTTGTACTCCCGGTACAGAGAGAGCTCCATCTCGGTCTCGTACTTCTCGAGATCCTCTGCACTCATGTGTGTCGCTTCGCTCCTCCTGTGGCGCGGCGCGCGCGTGCGGCGCGCACCGCCGTGGTCGTCGTCCAGCCTATCCCCGCGGCGCCCCCGCACGGGCATCCGCGCCCCGGGCGCGCGGGCCCGGGCACAGCGCCGCGATGTTCGTGTACGAGTAGCGGTGCACCTCGCTGGGCCCGTGCGCCTCGAGCGCCGCGCGGTGGGCCGCCGTGGTGTAGCCCTTGTGCACCGCGAATCCGTAGTCGGGGTACTCGCCGTCGAGGCGCTCCATCTCGGCGTCGCGCGCCGCCTTGGCCAGCACGCTCGCGGCCGCCACGCAGGCGGCGGAGGCGTCGCCGCCGATCACCGGCAGCGACGCCGCGGGCAGCCCCGGCACGCGGAAGCCGTCGGTGAGCACGTAGCCGGGCACCACGTCGAGCGCCGCCACCGCACGCCGCATGCCCTCGATGTTGGCGGCGTGCACCCCGCCCCGGTCGACCTCGTCGGGGCCGATGAACACGATCGCGTGGGATGCCGCGCGCCGCCGGATGACGGGGAAGAGCCGCTCCCGCTCGCGGACGGTGAGGCGCTTGGAATCGTCGAGGCCCGCCAGCGCGGGATGACGCCCCGGCCCGAGCACGCACGCCGCCACCACCAGCGGCCCCGCGCAGGCGCCGCGGCCGGCCTCGTCCACGCCCGCCACCGGGCCGAGCCCGCCGCGGTACAGGGCCGCCTCCAGCGCGCGCATGCCCGAGGATGCCCGCACCACGCGCCGCGGCGGCCAGCCGGGTGCGCGCGCCGCGGAGGCGCGGGTCACGACTGCGGGTCGGGCGAGGGGATCGAGCCGATGCGGCTGAGCGGCAGCACGATCCAGCGGGCCTTGCCGATGATGTCGGAGACGGGCACGGTGCCCGAATCGGCGTCGCCCATGTGGTAGCGGGAGTCGGCCGAGTCTGTGCGGTTGTCGCCCATCACCCAGACGTGGTCGTCGGGCACGTGCACCGGGCCGAAGTACGGGCCCTGGCAGGGCGAGTCGGAGCCGGGCAGAGCCGTGGGCGGGTTCTTACGGTAGGGCTCGTCGAGCAGCTCGCCGTCCACCATCACGCCCTTGTCGCCGGGCAAGCACTGCACCGTCTGGCCGCCCACCGCGATCACGCGCTTGACCAGATCGTTCTCGTCCGGCGGCACGAGGCCGATGAACGAGCCGACCTCCTGCAGGCCGCGGATGAAGGTGTTCGACGAGCGGTTGGACTCGAAGTGCTCGTCCCACGACGGCGGGCCCTTGAACACGACCACGTCGCCCGGGCGCGGGTCGGTGAACCGGTAGGTGAGCTTGTCGACGACGATGCGGTCGCCGGTGCACCCGGGGCACCCGTGCAGTGTCGTCTCCATCGACTGCGAGGGGATGAGGTACACGCGGGCGACGAACGTCTGCAGCAGCACGCTGAGCACGATCGCCACGACGACGAGGATCCCGATCTCGCGCAGGCCGCGGACGAACCTGCTGGGCTTCTTCCGGCCGTCGTCGGCGGCGTCGTCGCCGTCCGACGCGGCAGCGGCCGTGCCGGACGCCGGCGCGTCCTCCCCCGCCGCGTGCCCGGCGCCCCCGGCGCCGGGGGCCGCATGCGCGCCCCCCTCGCCCTCGGAGTGCCGCGGATGGTCGTCTGGCCCGGAGCGGGAGGGCCCGTTCGGCGTCGTCTCGTCGGTCACCACGCCAGGCTAGACGACGCGGCGGCCGGGAACCGCGCGCGAGGGCGCATCCCGCGCCCGGCGCCCTCCCCGCGCGACGGCGCAGCCCCCGCACCGGATCCGGTGCGGGGGCTGCGAGCCATGCTGGAGGGTGCGGCCGCGAACGGGCCTGCGCGTCAGCGCTTCTCCTTGATCTTGGCGGCCTTGCCGTGCAGGTCGCGCAGGTAGTAGAGCTTCGCGCGGCGCACGTCGCCACGGGTGACGACCTCGATCTTGTCGATGTTGGGGCTGTGCACCGGGAAGGTGCGCTCCACGCCGACGCCGAACGAGACCTTGCGCACGGTGAAGGTCTCGCGGATGCCACCGTTCTGGCGGCGGATCACGACGCCCTTGAAGACCTGCACGCGCTCCTTGGAGCCCTCGATGACCTTGACGTGGACGTTGAGGGTGTCACCGGGACGGAAGGCGGGGATGTCGTCCCGCAGCGACTTGCTGTCGAGGGAGTCCAGGGTGTTCATCGTCGGTTCATCCTTTACGAGATGTCGCTCGAGCAGAGGAACCCGGCGGCCGGGGCTCGACCGGTTCATGCTCCGAATCAGTGTGCGTGCCGCCGTGACGTGCGTGCCGGCGCTTTACGGCACCCGGGCGGCATGCGCCGCACGGCGGGCGCGGGCGCGCCGTACCCGTCACGGGCAACCCCGTCATTGTGCCAGACCGTGCCGGCCGGCGCGAAATCCGCCCCGGCCCGCGGCTCATCCCGACCCGCGGATCATCCCAGCCCGGCGCGGCGCAGCGCATCGGCCATCGCGCCGCCGGGGGCGGGGGCGTCGCGGCGCCGGGCGCCCTTGCCGCCGCGCCCCGCCCCGTCCTTGCCCTGCGCTCCGCCCTTCCCCTGGGCTCCGCCCTTGCCCTTGCGTCCCTCCGGGCGCCCGCCCGCGGCACGGCCGCCGCGGGGCCGCTCGCCGCGGGTGCCGCCCGGCTCATCGTCGAGCCGCAGCGTGAGGCCGATCCGGTTGCGGCGCTCGTCCACCTCGAGCACCTTGACCTTCACGACCTGCCCGGAGGACACCACCTCGTGCGGGTCGGACACGAACCGCGTGGACATCGCCGAGACGTGCACCAGGCCGTCCTGATGCACGCCCACGTCGACGAACGCGCCGAAGGCCGCCACGTTGGTCACCACGCCCTCGAGCACCATGCCCGGCCGCAGGTCGGCCACCTTCTCGACGCCCTCCGCGAAGGTCGCCGTGACGAACTCGGGGCGCGGGTCGCGGCCCGGCTTCTCCAGCTCGGCGAGGATGTCGGTGACGGTGGGCACGCCGAAGCGCTCGTCGGCGAAGTCGCCCGGGCGCAGCCCGCGCAGCGCGGCGCCGCCCATGAGCCCGCGCACATCCTTGCCCGTGGCCTCCAGGATGCGCCGCACCACCGGGTAGGCCTCGGGGTGCACCGCCGAGGAGTCGAGCGGATCGTCCCCGGCCGGGATGCGCAGGAAGCCGGCGCACTGCTCGAACGCCTTGGGGCCCAAACGCGGCACGTCGCGCAGCGCGGTGCGCGTCGCGAACGGCCCGTGCTCCTCGCGGTGCGCGACGATGTTCTCGGCCAGGGTGCCCGCGATGCCCGACACCCGCCGCAGCAGCGGCACCGAGGCGGTGTTGACGTCCACGCCCACCGCGTTGACGGCATCCTCGACCACCGCGTCGAGGCTGCGCGCCAGCTTGGCCTCCGAGACGTCGTGCTGGTACTGCCCCACGCCGATGGACTTCGGATCGATCTTCACCAGCTCGGCCAGGGGGTCCTGCAGCCGCCGCGCGATCGACACGGCGCCGCGCAGCGACACGTCGAGCTCCGGGAATTCGCGCGCCGCGTACTCGGAGGCCGAGTACACCGAGGCGCCCGCCTCCGATACGACGACCTTGCGCGGCGCGTCGGCCCCGATCGCGCGCAGCAGCTCGCCGGCCAGGGCGTCGGTCTCGCGGGACGCGGTGCCGTTGCCGATGGCGATCAGCCGCACCCCGTGCCGCGCCACGAGGGCCCCCAGGGTGGCCAGCGCCTCGTCGCGGCGGCGCTGCGGCGGGTGCGGGTGGATGGTGGCCGTCTCGAGCAGCTTGCCCGTGCCGTCGACCACCGCCACCTTGACGCCGGTGCGGAATCCCGGGTCGAGGCCCATCGTCGCGTGGTTGCCGGCGGGCGCGGCGAGCAGCAGATCCTTGAGGTTCTGCGCGAACACGTCCACCGCGGCGTCCTCGGCGGCCTGGCGCAGCCGCAGCCGGATGTCGATGCCCAGCGAGAGCAGCAGCTTGGTGCGCCACGCCCACCGGACCGTCTCGGCGAGCCATGCGTCGGCCGGCCGGCCGCGCGCGGCGATGCCGAAGCGGGCGGCGATCGCCTCCTCATACACCGACGGGGTGCCCGGCGCCGCGGAATCGTCGGGCTCCGGGTCGAGGGTGACGCGCAGCACCTCCTCCTTCTCGCCGCGCAGCACGGCGAGCACGCGGTGCGAGGGGATCGCGGTGAACGGCTCAGAGTACGCGAAGTAGTCGGCGAACTTGGCGCCCTCGGCCTCCTTGCCCTCGCGCACCGCGGTCACCACCCGGCCGCGCCGCCACATCGTCTCGCGCAGCCCGCCCACCAGGTCGGCGTCCTCGGCGAAGCGTTCGACGAGGATCGCCCGCGCCCCGGCGAGCGCCGCGGCCGCGTCGTCCACCCCCTTCGCCGGGTCGACGTGGCGCGCCGCCTCGGCCTCGGGATCGGCGGCCGGGTCGGTCAGCAGCGCGTCGGCGAGCGGCTCCAGGCCGGCCTCGCGGGCGATCTGGGCCTTGGTGCGGCGCTTGGGTTTGTAGGGCAGGTAGACGTCTTCGAGCCGCGACTTCGACTCGGCGGCGACGAGCACGGCGCGCAGCGCGGCGGTGAGCTTGCCCTGCGCCGCGATCGATTCGACGATCACGGCGCGGCGGTCGTCGAGCTCGCGCAGGTAGCGCAGGCGTTCGTCGAGGCGGCGCAGCTCCGTGTCGTCGAGCCCGCCGGTGGCCTCCTTGCGGTAGCGGGCGACGAACGGCACCGTGGCGCCGCCGTCGAGCAGGGCCACCGCGGCGGCGACGCGCGATTCGGCGACGCCCAGCTCGGCCGCGATGCGCGCGGTCACGGGCGGCACCGCGGCCAGGGCGGCGCGCGCCTCGGCGGCCGGATCCGCGGCGGGTTCGTCAGGGCCGGCGCTGCCGGCGGCGTCGGACGTCATCGCGTCGTCCCCCTTCGTGTCGGATGCCGCCGGCCGGCGTGCCGGCGGCGCGTGCGGTGCGCAGCGGTCGGTCAGGAGCCGGGGCCGGCGAGCGACCGTGCCCACGCACGCTCCTCGTCGGTGAGCGGGGCGCCGTCGAGCAGATCGGGCCGGCGGGCGGCGGTGCGCTCGAGCGCCTGCGCGCGGCGCCACCGGTCGACGCGGGCGTGGTCGCCCGACAGGAGCACCTCGGGCACGTCGAGGCCGCGCCACGACGGCGGCCGCGTGTAGCTGGGGCCCTCGAGCAGACCGTCGGAGAACGAGTCCTCCTGGTGCGAGCGGGCGTTGCCGAGCACGCCGGGCAGCAGGCGGGCCACGGCCTCGACCATCACGAGCACCGCCACCTCGCCGCCGATGAGTACGTAGTCGCCGATGGAGACCTCCTCCACCCGCACCCGCCGGGCGGCATCGGTCATCACCCGCTGGTCGATGCCCTCGTACCGGCCGCAGGCGAACACCAGGTGACGCTCGCCGGCCCAGCGCCGGGCGGTGTCCTGCGTGAACGGCGCACCGGCCGGGGTGGGCACCACCAGCAGCGCCCCCTCGGGGCACACGTCGTCGAGCGCGGCGCCCCACACGTCGGGCTTCATCACCATGCCCGGGCCGCCGCCGTAGGGCGCGTCGTCCACCGAGCGGTGCACGTCGTGCGTCCAGTCGCGCAGATCGTGCACGTGCACGTCGACGAGGCCCCGCTCGGCGGCCTTGCCGAGCAGCGAGGCACGCATGGGCTCGAGGTACTCCGGAAAGATCGTGACGACGTCGAAGCGCACCGTCAGCCCGCCTCGCCGGGGCGGGCGCCGGAATCGGCCGCGTCGGGCGCGGCGGAGACGGCCTCGGCCGGGTCGAGCAGGCCGGCCGGCGGGTCGATCACCACGTGGCCGTCGGCCGTCGACACCTCGAGGACGATCTCGGAGACGAACGGCACGAGCACCTCGTCGGCGGCGGCGCGGCGCACCGCCAGCAGCTCGCCGCCCGCGGTGTGCAGCACCTCCGACACGGAACCCACGCGGGTGCCGTCGGGGAGCCGGACCTCGAGGCCCTCGAGCTCGTGGTCGTAGAACTCGTCGGGGTCGTCCGACGGCGGGAGGTCGGCGCTGTCGACGACGAACAGGGTGCCCCGCAGCGCGTCGGCGGCGGCGCGGTCGGCGATGCCGCGCAGGCGCAGCAGAAGCCGCCCGGAGTGTTCCCGGACGGCCTCGACGGTGTAGTCGCGGGTCGCCGACCCGCGCGGGTGCCTGCCGCGCAGCACGGCGCCGACGGCGAAGCGCTCGCCGGGCGAATCGGTGCGCACCTCCACCGCGAGCTCGCCGCGGATGCCGTGCGACTTCGCGACGCGACCGACCACGAGTTCCATCTTGTTGCGAGTCCGTTCTGCCGCGGTGGTGCGGCGGAGACGAGCACGCGGGGCCGCCCGTGGAAACGGACGGCCCCGCGGTGGCTCAGCGGTCGGTGTCGACCACGTCGACGCGGATGCCGCGCCCGCCGACCCCGGAGACGACGGTGCGCAGCGCGGTGGCGGTGCGCCCGCCCCGGCCGATCACCTTGCCGAGATCGTCGGGGTGCACGTGCACCTCGACGGTGCGCCCGCGGCGCCCGCTGACGAGGTCGACCTGGACGTCGTCGGGGTTGTCGACGATGCCGCGCACCAGGTGGTCGACGGCATCGGCGACGACGTCGGCGTTCACTTGTCCGCGGCCTCGGCGGCCTCGTCGGCCTGGGCCTCGGGCGCGTCGGCGGCCTCGTCGGCCTTCTTGGCGGTCTTCTTCTTGGCGGTGACGGCCTCGCCCACCGGGGCGCTCTCGGCCTCGGCCAGCGCGGCGTTGAACAGGTCGAGCTTGGACGGCTTGGGCTCGGCCGTCTTCAGCGTGCCCTCGGCGCCCGGCAGGCCCTTGAACTTCTGCCAGTCGCCGGTGATCTTGAGGAGGTTGAGCACCGGCTCGGTGGGCTGCGCGCCCACGCCCAGCCAGTACTGGATGCGCTCGGAGTCGATCTCGATCAGGCTCGGCTCCTCCTTGGGGTGGTACCGGCCGACGGTCTCGATGGCGCGCCCGTTGCGACGGGTGCGGGCGTCGGCCACGATCACGCGGTACTGCGGGGTGCGGATCTTGCCGAGGCGGGTGAGCTTGATCTTGACAGCCACTGCTGTGGTCTCCTTGGTGATGTCACGTGCAATTCAGCGGCGCCCCGCGGCTCGGGGCACCCGGTTTTGCCTCTTTCCTGTGACCGCCGTGCGGTACGGAACCGGATACGGCGAGCGCACGATATTCTGCCAGACCCGGCGGCCGGAGTCGAAACCGGCCGCGGCGCCGGGCCGTCATGCCGGGCGGTGCGGCACTCCCCCGCCCACCACCGCGGACGGCGCGCGCAGCACGTCGAGGCCCGCGCGCGGATCGGCGGCGTACACGGTGAGGTCGGCGCGGGCGGACGGGTCGTCGAGCCCGTACAGCCCGGCCGTGGTGTCCTCCACCCCCGTGAGCCAGGTGCGCTGGCGCCACGAGCCGGCGGCGAGCGCGGCCGTGTCGCCCAGGCCGGCCGCCGACAGCGCCGCGATCTCGTCGACGACGCGGCCGTGGTCGATGAACCCGCCCGCATCGGTGCCGGCGTACACGTCGATGCCGGCGTCGACCACGGCGCGCATCGTCTCGCCGAGCCGCGCGTGCAGCGCCCGCATGTGCGCGGCGTACACCGGGTACTTGCCGGCCCCGTCGGCGATCGAGGGGAAGTTGGCGATGTTGATGAGCGTGGGCACCAGCGCGGTGCCCTGGCGGCGCATCTGCGCGATCGTGTCGTCGCGCAGCCCCGTGCCGTGCTCGATGCAGTCGATGCCGGCGTCGAGCAGCCCCGGCAGCGCGTCCTCGCCGAACACGTGCGCCGTGACGCGCGCGCCCGCGTCATGTGCACGGGCGATCGCCTCGGCGAGCACGGCGTCGTCCCACAGCGGGGCGAGGTCGCCCACCGCGCGATCGATCCAGTCGCCCACCAGCTTGACCCAGCCGTCGCCCGCGCGGGCCTGCTCCTCCACCGCGTCCGGCAGGAGCGACTGGTCTTCGACCACGAGACCCAGCTCGCGCAGGTACCGCTTGGGGCGCGCGAGGTGCTGCCCCGCCCGCACGATCCGCGGCAGGCCGGGCACGCCGTCGAGCGGCCGGGTGTCGACGGGCACGCCGCAATCGCGCACCAGCAGCACGCCCCGGTCGCGCTCGAGCCGCGCCTGGGCCAGCGCCTCGTCGGGCCCGACGCCCACGCTGCCCCGGCCGATGCCGATGTGGCAGTGCGCGTCGGCGAGCCCGGGCAGGATCCAGCCGTCGGTGCACAGGTCTTCGGCGCCGGCCACCCGCCCGGTGGTGAGGCGTCCGTCGTGCAGATACCAGTCGACGGGCTCGCCCGAGGGCAGCGCGGTGCCCCGGATGCGCCAGGCCTGCGGCGTCACTTGCCGTTGCCGCCCTGGCCGGGGATGTTCAGCTTCGACAGGTCGATGCCCTCGAGGCCCGGGGGCAGCTGATCGAGGCCCTTGGGCATGCCGGAGAGGTCGGGCATGCCGGGGAACCCGGCGGGCATGCCGCCCGGGAAGCCGCCCTTGATCTTCGGCGGCGTGGGGCCGCGGCCGCCCTTCTTGCCCTTCTTCCCCTTCTTGCCCTTCTTGCCCTTGCGGATGCCGCCCGGCCCGCCCATGCGGCCGGCCATGGCCGACATCATCTTGCGGGCCTCGAAGAAGCGGTCGACGAGCTGGTTGACCTCGGTGACGGTGACGCCCGAGCCGTTGGCGATGCGCAGGCGGCGCGAGCCGTTGATGATCTTGGGGTTGGCGCGCTCGGCGGGCGTCATGCCGCGGATGATGGCCTGGACGCGGTCGAGCTGCTTGTCGTCGACCTGGCCCAGGGCCTCTTTCATGTCGGCGGCCCCGGGCAGCATGCCGAGGATGTTCGCGATGGGGCCCATCTTGCGGATCGCAAGCATCTGCTCGAGGAAGTCTTCGAGCGTGAGCTCGCCGCTGCCGATCTTCGCCGCCGTGGCCTCGGCCTGCTGCGCGTCGAAGACCTGCTCTGCCTGCTCGATGAGGCTGAGCAGGTCGCCCATGCCCAGGATGCGGCTGGACATGCGGTCGGGGTGGAAGACGTCGAAGTCGGCCAGCTTCTCGCCCGTGGAGGCGAACATGATCGGCCGGCCCGTCACCTGCCGCACGCTCAGCGCGGCGCCGCCGCGGGCGTCGCCGTCGAGCTTGGTGAGCACCACGCCGGTGAAGCCGACGCCCTCGCGGAAGGCCTCCGCGGTGCTGACGGCGTCCTGGCCGACCATCGCGTCGAGGACGAAGAGCACCTCGTCGGGCGAGACGGCGTCGCGGATGTCGGCGGCCTGGCGCATGAGGACCTCGTCGACGCCGAGGCGGCCGGCCGTGTCGACGATGACGATGTCGTGCTGCTTGGCGCGGGCCTCCTCGACGCCCGCGCGCGCCACCGCGACGGGATCGCCCACCCCGGCGCCCTGCGCCTCGCCCTCGGTGCTGGCGCCGGGGTGCGGGGCGAACACGGGGACACCCGCCTGCTCGCCCACCACCTTGAGCTGGGTGACGGCGTTGGGCCGCTGCAGGTCGCAGGCCACCAGCATGGGGGTGTGGCCCTGGCCGCGCAGCCACACCGCGAGCTTGCCGGCGAGCGTGGTCTTGCCCGCGCCCTGCAGGCCCGCGAGCATGATGACGGTGGGCGGGTTCTTGGCCAGCGAGAGCCGGCGCGTCTCGCCGCCGAGGATGCCGATGAGCTCCTCGTTGACGATCTTGACGACCTGCTGCGCGGGGTTGAGCGCCCCGGAGACCTCGGCGCCCTTGGCGCGCTCCTTGATGTTCTTGATGAACTCGCGCACCACCGGGAGCGCCACGTCGGCCTCGAGCAGCGCCAGGCGGATCTCGCGGCACGTCGCGTCGATGTCGGCCGGCGACAGCTTGCCCTTGCCGCGCAGGTCCTTGAGCGACGAGGTGAGTCTGTCGGAGAGGGATTCGAACACCGGTTGCGCTCCCGTTCGCTGACGTGTGGTGGTGCTGCGGCGCGCCGCGCACACCGGCGCGGCACCCCGACAGCCTAGCGACTGCGCACACACGGCGGCACGCCCGCACCGGGGCCGCCGGTGCGGGCGTGCGGGCCGCGGACGCTAGAGCGCCGCGCCGTCCTTCTCGCCGGTGCGCACGCGCACCAGCTGCTCGATGGGCGTCACCCACACCTTGCCGTCGCCGATCCGCCCCTCACCGGGCCGGCCCGACCGTGCCGAGTCCGTCACGGCGGCGACGACCGCGTCGACCTCCTCGTCGGTCACCACCACCTCGACCTTGGCCTTGGTGTGCAGGTCCACGGCGAACTCGCTGCCCCGGTAGAGCTCGGTGTGCCCCTTCTGCCGGCCCTGCCCGCGCACCTCGGTGATGGTCATCCCCCGCACCCCCACCGTGTCGAGGGCCTCGCGGACATCGTCCAGCGCCACCGGGCGGATCACTGCGGTCACCAGCTTCACGTGGTCTGCTCCTTCGTCGCGAGCGGTGCCGCGGCACCGACTCCGGCTGCGGCGGCCACCGGTACGGCGCCGTCGTCGTCCCCGGGACCGCCGGGGCGCGGAGCGCCGATCGGCGGCGCATACCCCTCATCCTGCCCCGGACGTGCCCGGACGGCATCCCCCACGAGGCCGCGCCCGGAGCGCCCGTGCGTACGGCCCCAGTCGTAGGCGCTCTCCGCGTGCTGCGCCAGGTCGATGCCGCCGATCTCGTCGTCGGACGCCACCCGCAGGCCGAGCACGGCCCGGATGACGAGCCCGATGACCAGCGTGAGCGCGGCGCTGTAGGCCATGACCGCGGCGGCGCCCACCGCCTGGCGCCACAGCTGGTCGAACCCGCCGCCGTAGAACAGCCCGTCGACGCCCGTCGGCGCGCTGTCGGTGGCCACGAGCCCCACCATGAGGGTGCCGGCCAGGCCGCCCACCAGGTGCACGCCCACCACGTCGAGCGAATCGTCGTAGCCGAAGCGGAACTTCAGCCCCACCGCCAGCGCGCAGGCCGCCCCGCACACCACGCCGATGGCGAGCGCCCCGGCCACGTCCACCGAGGCGCAGGCCGGCGTGATGCCCACGAGCCCGGCCACCACTCCGGACGCGGCGCCGAGGGTCGTGTGGTGGCCGTCGCGGATGCGCTCGACCGTCATCCAGGCGAGCATCCCGGCGCAGGTGGCCACCATCGTCGTCACCAGCACCTGGGAGGCGCCGCCGTCGGCCGCGAGCATCGAACCCGCGTTGAAGCCGATCCAGCCGAACCACAGCAGCGCGACGCCGATCATCACGAGCGTCAGGTTGTGCGGGCGCGACGGGTGCGTGCGCCACCCGCGCCGCACGCCCAGCAGCACCGCGAGCACCAGCGCCGCCACGCCGGCGTTGATGTGCACCGCCGTGCCGCCGGCGAAGTCGATCGCGTGCAGCCTCGAGACGATCCACCCGCCCGACGCCGACACGACGCCGTCGGCCGAGAACACCCAGTGCGCCACCGGGAAGTACACCAGCGTCGCCCACACGCCGGCGAACACCAGCCACGCGGAGAACTTCATGCGGTCGGCCACGGCACCCGAGATCAGCGCCACCGTGAGGATCGCGAACATCAGCTGGAAGGCCACGAACGCCGCCGCCGGGACCGTCCCCACCAGCGGGGTGCCCGCGTCGCCCGAGCCGAGCAGCCCGCGCAGCCCGAAGAACTCGAGCGGGTCGCCCAGCACGCCGCCCTGCGAATCGCCGAACGCCGTCGAGAAGCCGTACAGCGCCCACAGGACGCCCACGACGCCCATCGCGCTGAAGCTCATCATGATCATGTTGAGGACGCTGCGGGCCCGCACCATGCCGCCGTAGAAGAAGGCGAGCCCCGGCGTCATGAACATCACCAGCGCCGCACTGATGAGCACCCACGCCGTATCGCCGCTGTCGGGCACGCCGACGGAGAGCGCCTGCACCGCTCCCCCGTGCGCCGCGGCCGCCGCCGCACCGTCTATGACCGTGGTCACCACCCGGATCACCGTCCTTCCCGCGGCGGGTCGTCCCGGCCGCGCTGTGGGAAGGGGACCGCGCCGCCGCGGGTGCCGCCCGGGCCGCCGGACCCCTCCAGTTCCGTCGGGATCAATCCTGGGCAGCGCGTGTTACCGGGTGGCGCGTCCGATGTTGCGTTCAGGAAAACAGTGCGGCGGCGGTGTTACGGGTGTGTTGGCGCGTGTTACGGCGGTGTGTCGCAGGGGACGGCACGACGGAGGCCGCCCGCGCGGGGTGTCCCCCGCCGCGGGCGGCCTCCGTCGGTGCCGCGCGGATCAGCCCAGCAGGGCGTCCACGAACGCGCCGGGGTCGAACGGCGCCAGATCGTCGGGGCCCTCACCCAGGCCGACGAGCTTCACGGGCACGCCCAGCTCGTGCTGCACCTGGAAGACGATGCCGCCCTTGGCGGTGCCGTCGAGCTTGGTGAGCACAACGCCGGTGATGTCGACGACCTCGGCGAACACGCGCGCCTGGGTCAGCCCGTTCTGTCCCACGGTGGCGTCGAGCACCAGCAGCACCTCGTCCACCGGCGTCTTCTTCTCCACCACGCGCTTGACCTTGCCCAGCTCGTCCATCAGGCCGGTCTTGGTGTGCAGCCGGCCGGCGGTGTCGACGAGCACGGCGTCGACGCCCTGCTCGATGCCCCGCGCCACCGCGTCGAACGCCACGGCCGCCGGGTCGCCGCCCTCCTTGCCGCGCACCACCTCGGCACCCACGCGGTGGGCCCACGTCTCGAGCTGGTCGGCCGCGGCCGCGCGGAAGGTGTCGGCCGCGCCGAGCAGGATCCGGCGCCCGTCGGCCACCAGCACGCGGGCCAGCTTGCCCGTGGTGGTGGTCTTGCCGGTGCCGTTGACGCCCACCACCAGCAGCACGGCGGGGCTGCCGTCGTGCGGGAGCGCCCGCACCGAGCGCGAGGCCTCCGTCTGCAGCTCGTCCACGAGCACCTCGCGCAGCAGGGCGCGCGCCTGGTCCTCGGTGCGGACCGTGCGGACGGCCATCTCATCACGCAGGCGGTCGACCACCTTCTGCGTGGTCGCGGCGCCGAGGTCGGCGATGATCAGCGTGTCTTCGACCTCCTCCCACGCATCCTCGTCGAGATCGCCGCCGCCGAGCAGCCCCAGCAGCGAGCGGCCGACGGCGTTCTGCGAGCGGGAAAGCCGTCCGCGCAGCCGGACGAGGCGCCCGTCCGTGGGCGCGATCTCCTCGGCGGGCGCGGGGGCGGCCTCGGGCGCGGGCGCGGTCGCCTCAGCGGAGGCGGCCTCCTCAGCGGGCGCGGCCTCGGGCGCGGCGGGCTCCGCAGGCTTCTCCGGCTCCGCGGGCTCGGCGGGCTTCTCCGGCTCGGCGGGCTTCTCCGGCTCTGCGGGGGCCTCGGGCGCAGCGGGCTCCGCGGGCGCGGCAGGCTTCTCCGGCTCCGCGGGGGCCTCGGGTACAGCGGGCTCCGCGGGCGTGGCGGGAGCGGCAGACCGCTCCGGCTCGGCAGGCCGCTCCGGCTCGGCAGGCTTCTCGGGCTCCGCGGGCGCGGCGGGGGCGGTCGGCGGTGTGGGACGCGGGCGCTCGGGCGCGGCGAGCCCCCCGCCCCCCTCGCTGAAATCGAATCCGCTGGACGTCGTGTATCCGCCCGGCTTGGGCTTGCGCTCGTCGAGCTCCGTCTGCGGCGGCGGGGTGAAGCTGATCCGCCGGCGCCGGTACAGCACCGCCCCGGTGACGATGGCGATGACGGCGAGCGCCGCCACGACTGCGATGACGATCCAGATTGCTGAATTCACGCGCCCCATCATCGCAGCCGCGGCGACGGGCCGTCACATCCGCCACCGGCGCCCGGGAGCCCGCCTCCGCGCCCCCGCGCACACCCGGGCGCGCCCGGCCCTTGCGTGCGACAGAGAGTCACAGTAAATTGTGTGATGAAGGCTACACAGTGCAGTCCGTGTGCACCCCGGGAGGTTGCCATGACGCTCCAACTGAACCGCCCCGCGTCCGCGCCGGAGCCGTCGCCGTTCTCCGACGAATACCGCCGGAACCTGCGCACGCTCTCGCAGGGATCGGTGGACAAGCGCTTCGATCCGTTCCGCGACATCGATTGGGACGACCCGGCCCTGGCGCTCGATCCGGAGGACCCGCGCTGGGAGCTGTCGCCGCTGATCGACCCGCTGGGCGCCACAGAGTGGTACCGGTCCCAGCCGCGCGAGGCGCGCATCGCCATGGGCCGGTGGCGCCAGGCCAACGCCATCAAGGTCGGCGCCGCGTTCGAGTCGATCCTCATCCGCGGGCTGATGCAGTACATCATGAAGCTGCCCAACCACTCGCCCGAGTACCGCTACTGCCTCCACGAGATGGGCGAGGAGTGCAACCACATGCAGATGTTCCAGGAACTGGTGAACCGCATCGGGGCGGACGTGCCCGGCATGCGGCCGCTGTTCCGGCGCCTCTCGCCGATCATCGGCGTCGCGGGCGGCTATGCGCATGCGGTCCTGTTCATCGGCATCCTCGCGGGCGAGGAGCCCATCGACCACTACCAGAAGTCGCTGCTGCGGCACGACATCGACATCCCCCCGCTCGTGCACCGCGTCATGCAGATCCACATCGCCGAGGAGGCGCGCCACATCTCCTTCGCCGGCGACTTCCTCCGCGCGCACATCCCCCGCATGAGCCGCGCCTCGCGCACCGCGTGCGCCGTCGCCTTCCCGCTGACGATGCGCTGGCTCGCCGGCGAGATCATGACGCCGCCCGCCGAGTTCGCCCGGCGGTTCGGCGTCCCCGACGAGGTGATGCGCGAGGCGTTCTGGGAGTCGCCGCGCTCGCAGGCGATCATGGCCGGCTACTTCGACGACATGCGCACGCTCGCCGACGAGCTCGGATTCATGACGCGGGCCACGCGGCCGCTGTGGCGGCGGCTCGGCATCGACGGCCGCCGCGCGCGCTACCGCAGCGAACCCGACCGCCTCGAGTACGCGGGCTGACGCGCCCGCTCCGCCCGCCGGGGCTCAGCGCGGCGCCGCGTCCGCCCGTTCCGGCTCCGGTTCCGCGGAACCGTCCACCGCGGGCGCGGCGCCGTCGCGCATCCGCTGCGAGATCACCTGCGTGATGCCGTCACCGCGCATGCTCACCCCGTAGAGCGCGTCGGCCACCTCCATGGTCGACTTCTGGTGGGTGATGACGATGAGCTGCGAGCGCTCGCGCAGCTGCTCGAACAGGCTGATGAGGCGGTGCAGGTTCACCTCGTCGAGGGCGGCCTCGACCTCGTCCATCACGTAGAACGGCGACGGGCGGGCCCGGAAGATGGCCACGAGCATCGCCACCGCCGTCAGCGACTTCTCGCCGCCGGAGAGCAGCGAGAGCCGCTTGACCTTCTTGCCCGGCGGGCGTGCCTCCACCTCTACGCCGGTGGTGAGCATGTCGGACGGGTCGGTGAGCACCAGACGCCCCTCGCCGCCGGGGAAGAGCGTGGCGAAGACCTCCACGAACTCGCGCTCCACATCGGCGTACGCGTCCGTGAACACCTGCAGGATGCGCGCGTCCACCTCGGCGACCACGTCGAGCAGGTCCTGCCGCGCACGCTTGACGTCCTCGAGCTGGGTGGCGAGGAAGCTGTAGCGCTCCTCCATCGCCGCGAACTCCTCGAGCGCCAGCGGGTTGACCTTGCCGAGCGTCTTCAGGTCCTTCTCGGCCTGCCTGGCCCGCCGCTCCTGGGCGGCCCTGTCGAACGGCATCGGCGCCGGCGCCACCACCTGCTCGCCGCGCTCGCGGGCCTGCTCGTACTCGGCGATCTCGAGCGCCGACGGCGGCAGCGGCACGTGCGGCCCGTACTCGGCGACGAGATCGTCGGGGGCCATGCCGTGCTGCTCGAGGATCTGCTCCTCGAGCTGCTCGATCCGCAGGGTGATCCGCGCGCGGGCCATCTCGTCGCGGTGTGCGGCGTCGGTGAGCCGGCCCGACGATTCCGTCAGCTCCGCGACACGGTCGCGCGTGGCCCGCACCCGCTCGGCGCGCTCGGCGCGCTGCGCGTCGATCTCGTCGCGCGCGTGCGCCGCCGACACCACCTCCGACGCCAGCCGCTCCGCCAGCAGCGCGCCCATCTCGGCCACCGCCTCCGCCACCTCGGCGGCGCGCCGGCGC
>CAZDSL010000021.1:0-16354 GCA_964507655.1 uncultured Mycobacteriaceae bacterium
GATGCTCGTGCCGGCGACGCTGATGCCGCTGCTGCCCGCGGCGGCGCAGGCCGCGCCGGCGGGGTCGGCGCAGGCGGTGGGCGGCTCCGCCGTCGCGGCGCTCGACGACCTGGCACAGTTCGGCCGGCGCACCGGGTCCGACGACCTGGCCGCGGTGGAGGGCGTGTCGGGGTCGACGGCGGCGCACGGCGTCACGGGCTCGCTGGGCGCGCCGGGCTCGGCCGATCTGTACGGCTCGGCCAACACCGCCGGCACCCCGGTGCTCGGCGTCGGGTCCACCGGCCCCGCGGCCGGCGCCACCGGCTCGACGCTCTCCGACAGCCCCGCCGGGCAGCGCATCGAGCAGTTCTACGTGCCGCCCGCCGCGCTGCCGCAGCAGCCGGGCCGCATCATCCGCTCGGAGCCGTCGCACCTGGCGTGGTCGGTGCCGGGCACCGGCGCGCCGTACCCGGGCGAGGCCACGCGCATCATGTACTCCTCGCAGGACACGCACGGCGCGCCCGACGCCGTCACCGGCACGTTCTTCCGCTCCAGCGCGCCGTGGACGGGGCCGGGCGAGCGGCCGCTCATCGTCATCGCCCCCGGCACCCAGGGCCAGGGTGACGCGTGCGCGCCGTCGAAGCTCGTCAACTCGCTCACCGCGGGCTCGGCGCAGTCGGGGCCCATGGTCGAGTACGAGATGATCCCGGCCGCGATCTGGCTGACCAAGGGCGCCGACGTGGTACTCACCGACTACGAGGGCCTGGGCACGCCCGCCAT
Organism: uncultured Mycobacteriaceae bacterium; assembly: GCA_964507655.1. Classification (GTDB taxonomy): domain Bacteria; phylum Actinomycetota; class Actinomycetes; order Mycobacteriales; family Mycobacteriaceae; genus Tomitella. Next base: position 760 of record CAZDSL010000021.1, read on the forward strand.
GCACACCTACGTCAACCGCGTCTCGGAGGCGCACGCCGTGATCGACGCGGCCCGCGCGGCGGCCGACCTGCCGGGCACCCGCGTCACCGATGCCACGCCGATCGGCGTGTACGGGTACTCGCAGGGCGGCGGCGCCGCGGCCGCGGCGGCGGAGCTGCTGCCCACCTACGGGGCCGACATCTCCGGGCGGGTGGCCGGCGTGGTGGCGGGGGCGCCGCCCGCCGACCTGCGCGCCACGCTCGAGCAGGTCGACGGCACCTCGCTGGCCGGCGTCATCGGCTACGCGCTCAACTCGATGCTCGCCGCCTACCCCGACGAGGTGCGGCCGGTGCTCGACGCCGAGATCAACGACCGCGGACGCAGCATGCTCTCGGCCGTGTCGCAGCAGTGCGTGGGCGAGACGGCGTTCCAGTTCGGCTTCGCGGACACCACGCAGTTCACCCGCACGGGCGAGTCGCTGTCGCAGATCGTGGGCCGGTACCCGCAGATCGCCGACGTGATGGAGCGCAACCGCATCGGCACGCTCGCGCCCGCGGCGCCGGTGCTGGTGCTCAGCGGCGACCACGACGACGTCGTCCCGCACGGCCAGGCGCGGGAGCTGGCGGACGACTGGTGCGCGCTGGGCGCCGACGTGCGCTTCGACGACTTCCGCGAGCCGTCGATCATCGACGGCGCCGGCCTGGGGCACGTGATCCCCATGCTCGGCGGCACGGCGACCTTCGTCGACTGGCTCGACGCGCGGTTCGCCGGGGAACCCGCGCAGAGCACCTGCGGCTGACGGGCGTCCGCGGCCGACGGGCGCCGGCGGCGGGCGGGGGAGCGCCGGGGTGCTTCCCCGGAGCCGGTCACGGGGCCCGCCGCCGGATTCCCCGCCCGCCGGTAGAGCAGGTGAACCTGTTCTAGTTATGATGGTCGCAACGCCCCGCGCACCGGCTGCACTGCGCGGGGGCACGACCGGCGCCGGGCGAGGGGCACCTCGCGCGCGGGGCGCACGCGCGGCCCGCGCCGCGCAGGAACGCGAACGTGAGGACAGTCATGGCATATGTGATCACCCAGGCGTGCTGCAACGACACGGCGTGCGTCGACGTCTGCCCCGTCGACTGCATCCGCCCCACCAAGGACGACGAGCTGTTCGCCACCACCGAGCAGCTCTACATCGAGCCCACCACGTGCATCGACTGCGGCGCCTGCGTCGACGCGTGCCCGGTCGACGCGATCTTCCCCGAGGATCAGCTGAGCGAGGAGAACGCCAAGTACACGCAGATCAACGCGGAGTACTTCGACAAGCACCCGCTGGTGGTCGACTGGGACTCGTTCGTGCCGCCGTCGCCGATCGTCGTGCCCAAGGATTCCGCCCCGCTGCGCGTCGCCGTCGTCGGTGCCGGCCCGGCCGCCACCTACGCGGCCGAGGCCGTGGTCACCCAGGGCGGCCGCTCGGTGGAGGTCGACATCTTCGACCGGCTGCCCTCGCCCTGGGGGCTCGCCCGCGCGGGCGTGGCGCCCGACCACCAGGGCACCCGCGTCATCACCGACTCGTTCGAGATGGCGGTGCGCAAGCCGTCCATCGCCGCCCACCTCAACGTCGAGATCGGCACGCACATCAGCCACGAGGAGCTGCTGGCCCACCACCACGCCGTCATCTACGCGGTGGGCGCGGCCACCGACCGGCACCTGGGCATCGACGGCGAGGACCTGCCCGGCAGCGTCTCGGCCACCGACTTCGTGGCCTGGTACAACGGCCACCCCGACCACGCCGGCGACGTCTACGACCTGTCCGGCGAGCGGGCCGTGGTGATCGGCAACGGCAACGTGGCGCTCGACGTGGCCCGCGTGCTCGTGACGCCGCCCGACGAGCTGGCGAAGACCGACATCGCCGACCACGCCCTGGCCGCCCTGCGCGAGAGCAACATCCGCGAGGTCGTGGTGGTCGGCCGGCGCGGGCCGGTGCAGGCCGCCTTCACCAGCAAGGAACTCATGGGCCTCGACGACGTGCCGGGCATCGACATCGTCGTCGACCCGGCCGACCTCGAGCTCGACGAGCACAGCCGCGCGTTCCTCGAGTCCGACGAGTGCCCGTTCCCGGTGCCGCGCAAGATCGAGTGGCTGCGCGAGTACGCCTCGCGCACGCCCGACCCGTCGCGCCGGCGGATCGTGCTGAAGTTCCTCGGCTCGCCGGCGGCGATCGCGGGCGACGGCCGGGTGCAGCGGATCGACCTGGTCCGCAACGAACTGGTGGTGGACGGCGCCGGGCGGCAGCGGGCGCAGGCCACCGACCGCGTCGAGGCGCTGGAGACGGGCCTGGTGCTGCGGTCGATCGGCTACCGGGGCACCGCGATCGAGGGCGTGCCGTTCGACGAGCAGCGCGGCGTCATCCCCAACGACGGCGGCCGGGTGATCGATCCGGCCACGGGCGAGCCGGTGCCGGGCGTGTACGTCACCGGGTGGATCAAGCGCGGCCCGTCGGGCACGCTCGGCACCAACAAGAAGTGCGCGGGCGAGACGGTGGAGAAGCTGGCCGAGGACGTCAAAGCCGGCCTCGCGGGGCGCGCGGTGGAGAGCCGCGCCGCGCTCGACAAGCTGCTCGCGGGACGGCAGCCCGACGTCGTCGGCTTCGACGGCTGGCGCGCGCTCGACCAGGCCGAGCTGGCGGCGGGGCGCGAGGCCGGCCGGCCCCGCGTCAAGGTCACCGACACCGCCGCGATGATCGAGATCGAGAAGGCGCACCGCTGACCGCCGGGCCCCGGGCGGGGAGTGCGCCGGGCCGCACGGGCGGGGCACCGGGCGGCGCCCGGGCGGCGGCGCGTGGGAACCTGGAACGCGTGAATCCGTCCACGGCGCAGGCTGCCGTCATCGTCGACGAGCTGGTGCGCGGCGGGGTGCGCGATGTCGTGCTCTGCCCCGGCTCCCGCAACGCTCCGCTGTCGTTCGCCCTGTACAGGGCGTCGATGGCGGAGCGGCTGCGGCTGCACGTCCGGATCGATGAGCGCACCGCCGGGTTCCTGGCCGTCGGTCTCGCCGCGGCATCGGGCCGGCCCGCCGTGGTGGTGATGACATCGGGGACCGCAGTCGCCAATCTGGGGCCGGCCGTGCTGGAGGCCAACTACGCCCGTGTGCCGCTCGTGGTGCTCAGCGCCAACCGTCCCTATGAGCTCCTCGGCAGCGGTGCGAACCAGACGGTGGAGCAGTTCGGCCTGTTCGGCACCCAGGTCCGCGCGGCGATCAGCATCGGTCTGGCCGAGGCGGAGCGGGCGGGTCCGGACAGGCAGAACGCCGCGTGGCGCACGGTGGTGTGCCGGGTGCTCGCGGAAGCCTCGGGCACGCGCTCCCGGCTGGCGGGCCCCGTGCAGCTGGACGTGCCGCTGCGTGAGCCGCTGGTGCCGGATCCGGACCGGCCGGACGTCGGCGCGGGCTCCGGAGCCGCCGCGGACGCGGGGCCGGCCGCGGACACCCACCCCGGACGGCCGGGTGGGGAGCCCTGGACGCGGGTCCCGGCCGCCGTCACGGAGGTGCGCGTGCCGCTGGACCTGAGCGTGGACACCGTCGTGATCGCCGGCCACGGGGCCGGCCGGTACCCGGAACTGGACGGCCTGCCCACCATCGCCGAGCCGACCTCCCCGCAGCGGGGGATCCCCACCCATCCGATGACGCTGCTCACTCTGCGTCCGCGGCAGGCTGTGATCCTGGGGCGGCCCACCCTGCACCGGCCGGTGTCGGCGCTGCTGGCGCGCCCCGGGGTCGAGGTGGTCGCGCTGACTACGGGCCCCCGCTGGCCGGACGTGTCCGGCAATGTGACGCTCACCGGTACGGCACCGGTCACGTCGGGTGCACCGTCTCCGGAATGGCTCCGGGCGTGCGAGGACACGGACGCCCGCGTGCGGGAGGCCGTCGACGCGGAACTCGACGGCCACGTGGAGGCCGGCGGGCTGCACGTGGCCAGGGCGGTGCTGCGCGGGCTGCGCGCGGGCGACCAGCTGGTGCTGGGCGCGTCGAACCCCGTGCGCGACGTCTCGCTGGCGGGGGAGGTGCCGGCCGGGGTGGCGGTGCGCTCCAACCGGGGCGTGGCCGGCATCGACGGCACCGTGTCCACCGCGGTGGGCGCCGCGCTGGCGCACGGGGGCCGCACCGTCGCGCTGCTCGGCGACCTCACCTTCCTGCACGACGCGGGCGGCCTGCTCCTCGGCCGGGGCGAGCCGCGGCCGCGATCGCTGACGATCGTCGTCGCCAACGATGCCGGCGGCGGCATCTTCGAGCTGCTCGAGCAGGGTGCGCCGCAGTACCGCGACTCCTTCGAGCGGGTCTTCGGCACCCCGCACGACGTCGACCTGGCGGCGCTGTGCACGGCGCACGGGGTGCCGTACCGGGCGGCCGACCCGTCCGCGCTCACCGCGCTCCTCGCCGACGAGGACGACGACCCGCCGTGCGGCGGGATCCGGCTCGTCGAGGTGCGCACCGGCCGCGCCGGCCTGCGGTCGCTGCACGAGACGATCCGCGGCCGGGTGTCGTGATCGAGCCGCTGGTCGACGACCTGCACTGGCCGCAGGTGCCGCATCGGCTGCGCACCCGCATCATCCTCGGGGTCGCCACGGTGATCACGCTGCTGGGCATCGTGCTGCTGCTCGCCTGCTGGCGCACCGATCGCGCCATCGAGTCGCACCTGGGCACCGCGTCGGCGGAGGTCCTCTCGGCGGGGCACATCCGCTCGTCGATCAGCTTCACCACCCCCGACGGCCTCACCCACAACCCGCCCGCGGGGGTGCTGTACCCCACGGGGCTCACCAAGGGCCAGTTCATCGAGGTCGAGTACGACCGGCGCGACCCCGACACGGTGCGGGTCAAGGGGCGCGACGCCACGGTGGCCGTGGTGCCCGTCGGCTCGGTGGTGCTGGGGACGTGGGCGGTGACGGGCGCGGTGCTGCTGGGCCTGCGCTACGGCGGGCGGCGCAGGCGCGCCAGGGACGGCGCGGCCGGGCGCGGCGGCTCCGACGGGGCGGGCGGCGGCGCGCTGCCGGGCCGGGCGGACGGGTAGCGTCGCGCGGGTGAACAGGGCATCGCTTCAGAAGGATCCGCGCGAGGTCGCGTCGATGTTCGACGGCGTGGCGCGCAGGTACGACGTGACCAACACCGTGCTGTCGTTCGGGCAGGACCGGGCGTGGCGCAAGGCCACCCGCCGCGCGCTGGGCCTGCGCCCCGGCGAGCGGGTGCTCGACCTGGCCGCCGGCACCGCCGTGTCCACGGTGGAGCTCGCCCGGTCGGGGGCCTGGTGCGTGGCCACCGACTTCTCGCTGGGCATGCTCGCCGCCGGCCGGGGGCGGGCCGTGCCCAAGGTGGTGGGCGACGCGCTGCACCTGCCCTACGCCGATGCCTCCTTCGACGCGGTGACGATCTCGTTCGGGCTGCGCAACGTCGCCGACCCGGCCGCCGCGCTCGCCGAGATGGCGCGGGTGACGCGCCCCGGCGGCCGGCTCGTCGTGAGCGAGTTCTCCACGCCGGTGTTCGGCCCCTTCCGCACCGTGTACATGGAGTATCTGATGAAGGCGCTGCCGCGGGTGGCCGAGGCCGTCTCGTCCAACCCCGACGCGTATGTCTACCTGGCCGAGTCGATCCGCGCCTGGCCCGACCAGCATGGCCTCGCCGAGCTCATCACGCGCGCGGGCTGGACGGGCGCCGAGTGGCGCAACCTCACCGGCGGCATCACCGCGCTGCACCGGGCCGTGCGTGCAGGCTGACGGGGCTGGGCCCCGCGCCCGGCGTCAGGCCGAGAACGGCGCGCGGCCGTCGAGCCGCAGCGAGGCGTCCCCCGCCCGTCGCCACGCGCGGCCCACCAGGTCGGCGTCCTCCTCGGTGACGAGGTTGCCCATCACGCGCACCGCCACGCCCATGAGCCGGCGCGAGCGCATCGCCACCGGCCCGCCCAGCGGCAGGGTGTGCTGCAGGGTCAGCAGGCCGGCCAGCCGCCGCGCCACGGAGAACGCCGCGCCGTAGTGCTCCGTCAGCAGTGCGGGCCAGACCCGGGTCAGCGGCGCATCGCCCGCGTCGAGCAGGCCGGCCAGCAGCCGGCCGCCCTCGAGCCCGTAGTCGATGCCCTCGCCGTTGAGCGGGTTGACGCACGCGGCCGCGTCGCCCACCAGCGCCCAGTTGGGCCCGGCCACGCCGGACACCGCCCCGCCCATCGGCAGCATCGCCGAGGCGGCCGCCGCGTGGTCGCCGTGCAGGTCCCAATCGTCGCGGCGCTGGGCCACGTAGTGCTCCAGCAGCGGCCGCAGGGCGCCGCGGGCGGGGCGGCGTGCGGTGGCGAGCGTGCCGACGCCGATGTTCACCCGGCCGTCGCCCAGCGGGAACAGCCAGCCGTAGCCGGACAGCAGCGCGCCGCCGGCGTCGCGCAGCTCCAGGTGCGAGGAAATCCACGGGTCGTCGTGGCGGCCCGAGTCGATGTAGGCGCGGGCTGCCACGCCGTAGGCGGTGTCGCGGTGCCAGCGGCGGCCCAGCATGCGGCCGACGGGGGAGCGCACGCCGTCGGCGACCACCAGCGTGCGGCAGCGGACCACCCGGTCGGCCCCGCCCGCGCGCACCCGCACCGCGCGGACGGCGCCCCCCGGCCCCTGCTCCACCCCGACCACGCGCGCGCCGTCGGCCACCCGTGCGCCCGATCCGGCGGCGGCGGTGCGCAGGCGGTCGTCGAGGACGGTCCGCGGCACCGCGCTGCCCACCGCGGGGAAGGCCCCGCCGGGCCATGGCATCGTCAGCTCGCGGCCGAAGCCCATCAGGCGCAGGCCCCGGTTCTCGGCGTGGCCGCGGGCCCAGCCGCCCAGGCCCAGCCGGTCGAGCTCGGCCATGGCGCGGGGGGTGAGGCCGTCGCCGCACGTCTTGTCGCGCGGGAAGCGGGCCGAATCCAGCAGCAGCACGTCGCGGCCCGCGCGCGCCGCCCACGCGGCCGCCGCCGACCCGGCGGGACCGGCGCCCACCACGACCACCTCCGCGTCGCGGAGGGCGTCGGATGCGCCGCGTTCGCGGCCGTTCTGCGCTGCGGTCGTGTGCACGGCACCATCCTGTCAGGCCGCCGCGCACGCGCACGGTGCCAGGCCCGCGCGCGGGTGTGCGAGGCTACTATGCACTGGCGTTCCGGCGCCCCGGGCGGAGCGGCCCTCGGCGCCGGGCATCGCGCAGCGGCCGGCGGGTACGGTCACGTGGGGCGGCTGGCGCCCGACGACATCGAGACAGGACAGGTATTGGGATCGTGAGCACCGATGCGTCCACGGACACCATCGTCGCCGGCGTGGATCTGGGGGATCCGGATTTCGCCGCGCGGATCCGCGCCCGCATGGCGGATGCCGAGAATCTGCTCATCGGCGAACTGTCCGTTGGGGAGGACTTCCTCACCGAGCCGGTGCTGCACCTGGCCTCGGCCGGGGGCAAGCGCTTCCGCCCGCTGTTCACGCTGCTGAGCAGCGAGTTCGGGCCCGACCCCGACAGCACCGACGTCATCACCGCGGCGGTGGTGCTCGAGCTGGTGCACCTGGCCACGCTCTACCACGACGACGTCATGGACGAGGCCACCATGCGGCGCGGCGCCCAGTCGGCCAACGCGCGCTGGTCCAACTCGGTGGCGATCCTCTCCGGCGACTACCTCTTCGCGCAGGCCTCGAGGCTGGTCTCGACGCTGGGGCCCGAGGCGGTGGAGATGATCGCGCGCACGTTCGCCGCGCTGGTGACGGGCCAGATGCGCGAGACGGTGGGCGCCCGCGGCACGGACGCGGTGCAGCACTACCTGGATGTGATCGGGGAGAAGACGGGCTCGCTCATCGCCGCGGCCGGCACGTTCGGCGGCACCTTCTCGGGGGCGGCCGGCGAGCGGTGCGCTGCCCTGCGCCGCCTCGGCTCCGCGGTGGGCATGGCGTTCCAGATCTCCGACGACATCATCGACATCACCTCGGCCTCGACGCAGTCGGGCAAGACGCCGGGCACCGACCTGCGCGAGGGCGTGCACACGCTGCCGGTGCTCTACGCGCTCGCCGGCGACGGCCCCGACTCCGCGCGGCTGCGCGTGCTGCTGGCGGGCCCGGTGCAGGACGACGCCACCCTCGCCGAGGCGCTCGAACTGCTGGCCGCCTCCGACGGCATGGCGCGCGCCAAGGCCACCCTCGGCGGCTACGCCACGCAGGCCCGCGCCGAGCTGGCCGCCCTGCCCGACGGGCCGGCCAACCGCGCGCTCACCGCGCTGGTGGAGTACACGGTGGAGCGGGTCGGCTGATCCGCCGCCCGGCGCCGCCCGGCGCCCGCGGGCGCGGGAACCGGCCCGGCCGCGGGGTCGTTGAACGGGTGTAGGGCTGCGGAAAGGCAGGAACGTGCACTCTCACTCGAACGGTCTCAAGACCGCGCTGCTGCTGGGCGGCATGTCCGCGCTGATCGTGGTGATCGGCGGGTTGTTCGGCCGCACGGCGCTGATCATCGCGATCGTGCTGGCGGTGGGCATGAACGCCTACGTGTACTTCAACAGCGACAAGCTGGCGCTCAAGTCCATGCACGCGTACCCGGTCACCGAGGTGGAGCAGCCGGTGATGTACCGCATCGTGCGCGAGCTGGCCACGCGCGCGCACAAGCCCATGCCGCGGCTGTACGTGAGTCCCACCAACGCGCCCAACGCCTTCGCCACCGGCCGCAACCCGCAGAACGCCGCTGTGTGCTGCACGCAGGGCATCCTCGAGCTGCTCGACGAGCGCGAGCTGCGCGGCGTGCTGGGCCACGAGCTCTCGCACGTCTACAACCGCGACATCCTCACCTCGTCGGTGGCCGCGGCGCTCGCGGCGGTCGTCACCGGGCTGGCCAACATGGCGATGTTCGCGGGGATGTTCGGCGGCCGCGACGAGCGCGAGAATCCGCTCGCGCTGCTGCTCGTCGCCATGCTGGGGCCGGTGGCCGCCGGGCTCATCAAGATGGCCGTGTCGCGCTCGCGCGAGTATCAGGCGGACGAGTCGGGCGCCGAGCTCAGCGGCGACCCGCTCGCGCTCGCGTCGGCGCTGCGCAAGCTCGAGTACGGCACCCAGGCCGCGCCGCTGCCGCCGGAGCCCAAGCTCGCCTCGCAGGCGCACATGATGATCGCGAACCCGTTCCGGGTGGGCGACCGCATGCAGCACATGTTCTCCACGCATCCGCCGATCCCCGACCGCATCCGCCGGCTCGAGGCGATGGCGGACGGGCGGAGCTGACGGCCCGCCGCGCCCGCGCCGGCCGTCAGCGGTAGTTGACGAACTGCAGGGCGATGCCGAAGTCGCTGCCCTTGAGCAGGGCGATGACGGCCTGCAGATCGTCGCGCTTCTTGCTGGAGACCCGCAGCTCGTCGCCCTGCACCTGGGCCTTGACGCCCTTGGGGCCCTCGTCGCGGATCTTCTTGGAGATCTTCTTGGCCTTCTCCTGGTCGATGCCCTGCACCAGCGTGCCGGTGATCTTGTACACCTTGCCGGAGGACTGCGGCTCGCCGGCGTCGAAGGCCTTGAGCGAGATGTCGCGCCGGATCAGCTTCTCCTTGAACACCTCGAGGGCCGCCTTCACGCGCTCCTCGGCCTCGGCCGTGAGCACCACCGTCTCCTCGCCGGACCAGGCGATCTTCGCCCCGGTGCCGCGGAAGTCGTAGCGGTTGGCGATCTCCTTGGCCGCCTGGTTCAGCGCGTTGTCCACCTCCTGGCGGTCGACCTTGCTCACCACGTCGAACGACGAATCTGCCACCGGATCCACTCCTCGGTATCGGTTGTCGTGCGGGGCTCCGAGCGCGTGCCGCACGTGCGGCCGCCCGCCCCGCATCCGCGCCCGACGCTAGCCGCCGGCGCGGGCGCCCCGCCACCCGCGCGCGGCGGTGTGCCTGCGGATTTGCATGCACCCCGAGGGGATCGTGTAGTCTTTCCACCGCGCCCAACGGCGCAGCGGGGCCGTCTGTGCGGCCCGGGTTCCGTCCCGGCTGCTGTGCAGCGCCCGTTGCCGCCCGAGGGAGACGCACGGCAGGTTGCCCGAGCGGCCAATGGGAGCGGACTGTAAATCCGTCGGCTTTTGCCTACGTAGGTTCGAATCCTACACCTGCCACCAGCGGAAAGGCCCCCGTCCGGACACCCTCCGGGCGGGGGCTTCACTCGTTCCTGCGCCCGTTCGGCACCGGTCCTGCGCCCGTTCGGCACCGTTCCTGCGCCCGTTGGGCACTGGTCCTGCGTCCGGTCGGCACTGGGCCGCGGCGGCGGGCGGGGGACCTGCGGGGCCGGCCTCCGGGCGGTTTTGCGCGGCGGGCGGGCGGTGTGTACTCTCGTGGAGGCTTGACCGCGAGGAGGTCGGCGGTACGGTGCTGTGTCATGCGGCTGTGCGGTAGCACGGCGCGGACGCCGCGGCGCACCGGCGGATTCCACCGGGACGGGGCCGATGCAGGGCATCGGCGGCGCACCGGTTACACTTTCCCGTGTCGAAGGCATGCCCCCTTAGCTCAGTCGGCAGAGCGTTTCCATGGTAAGGAAAAGGTCGACGGTTCGATTCCGTCAGGGGGCTCGCGCGGGTGTGCGGTCGCAGGTCGGCCGGCGCCGAGCAAGGCGGTGTAGCTCAGTCGGTAGAGCAAGCGGCTCATAATCGCTGTGTCGCCGGTTCAAGTCCGGCCACCGCTACCGTGAATGACCGCCCGGGGGCGCAGCCCCCGGCGCAGGACCCGAGTGGAGCGGCGTCAGACGCCCCCACAGACCGACCCGAAGGAAGGCATCTCGTGGCTGCCACCGACGTCCGCCCGAAGATCACGCTGGCATGCGAGGTTTGCAAGCACCGCAACTACATCACCCGCAAGAACCGTCGGAACGATCCCGACCGTCTTGAGATGAAGAAGTTCTGCCCCAACTGCGGGTCGCACCAGGTCCACCGCGAGACCCGCTGACCTCGCAGTCGGCAGGCTCCGGCACACGGCGCGGCAGTGACTACGGTCGCTGCCGCGTTTCGCCGTTCAGGGGAGAGTTGCACGCGCACCGGGCCGGGCGGCGGATCGCCGCGCGGCGCCGGTCGCCGAGGGAAAGGTGAAGTGATGGCGCTGGGTCCGGATTTCGCGGACACGCACTACCACGTCGACGACATCTACGAGGTGGCGCGCGACAAGGTCAGGGAGTTCGCCGCGGCGGTGAAGAGCAGCCATCCGGCGCACCACGACGAGGACGCGGCCCGCGGCCTCGGCTATGCGGGCCTGGTGGCGCCGCCCACGTTCTTCGCGATCTTCGGGGCGCTGTCGCAGCGGCGCCTGCTCGAGATCGGCGGCATCGACATCACGCGGGTGATGCAGACCGACCAGCGCGTGGAATACCACAAGCCCCTGGTCGTGGGCGCGCGGCTGAGCTGCGAGGTGAGCATCGATTCGGTGCGCCGGATGGCCGGCGCCGACATCATCGTGTCGAAGACGGCCGTCACCGACGCCGACGGCGCGCCGGTGCTCACCTCGTACACGACGGTGGTGCACCGCGAGCCGGACGAGGGCGAGAACTACGGCAACGAGGAGCTCATGGAGGCGGTGCGGGCGCTATGACGGAAGCGATGCAGCAGCGGGTGGGCCGGCGCGGCCTCGACGAGGTGGCGGCCGGCGACGAGCTGCCGCCGCGCACGGTGCCGGTGACGCGCGCCGACCTGGTCCGCTACGCGGGCGTGTCGGGCGACCTCAACCCGCTGCACTGGGACGACGCGATCGCCGCCAGGCTGGGCCTCGACAGCGTCGTGGCGCACGGCATGTTCAGCATGGGGCTCGGCGCGGGGTACGTGTGCGACTGGGCGGGCGACCCGGGCGCGCTGCGCGAGGTCAACGTGCGGTTCACCAGCCCCGTGTTCGTCCCGCCTTTCCCCGCCGCGGCCGAGGTCGAGTTCACCGGCAAGGTCAAGTCGGTCGACCCCGACGAGCGCACGGCGGTGGTCACGCTCGTGGCGCGCGCGGGGGGCAAGAAGATCTTCGGGCGCGCCACCGCCACGGTGCAGCTGGCCTGACGCGGGCCGCTGGGCGCGAGGCGGCCGATTGGCCGGGGCGCCCGGCGGTGCAGTACACTGAGACCTCTGCGGGGGAATGAAGCCTCACGGTGGTTCTCTCGCGGCTTTTCCTGCTGTTCGGGGCCCGGTGGTAGCCGGGCCGTGCCGGCGGGTAGGGTCGCAGGCGTCGCATTCGCTCGTGATGCGGCGGGAACCACGCGTGGGGCTTGTCCACGCAGGTGGCCGGGCGGTGCACCGCAGAACCCGGCCGAAGGGGCGTAGCTCAACTGGCAGAGCAGCGGTCTCCAAAACCGCAGGTTGCAGGTTCAAGTCCTGTCGCCCCTGCCCACGATTGCCGTACACTTCGGTGCCGGTCTAGGAGAGGAACGCGGTGAGCGACGAGCAGGACAGGGCGTCCGGTGACGCTCGGCCTACCGGCAAGCGCGGTCGTTCCGACGCCGTCTCCACGATCCCCCGGCCCAAGGTCCGCAAGAAGGCCGAGAGCGGTGGCGGCTCCGGCGCGTCCGGCGGCCGCAATCCCATCGCCTGGATCGTGAAGTTCCTGCGCGAGGTCGTCTCCGAGATGAAGAAGGTCATCTGGCCGACCAAGCAGGAGTGGTTCACCTACACGGTCGTCGTGCTCGTGTTCATCGTCGTGATCCTCGGCATCGCCACGGGTCTGGACCTCGGCTTCGGCAAGCTGGTGTCCGTGGTGTTCGGCTGAATCAGTAGTATTCGGTGGTGGAGAACGCCCAGTACGGTGAGGCGGGAGCGCCGTAGACGGCCCCCGCCGGACCGCCCGGGTCCGCAGGGCGCGGCCGGCGCCGGAGCACAGGTGACGAGACGGAAGAAAGCGAGTGCCCAGTGAGCACCCACGAAAGCGATGCCGAGCAGTCGGACGTCGACGTCAGCGCAGTGCCGACGGCGGAGGCCGCGCCGGCCGGCGAGTCGCCGGTCACCGCTTCCGTGGATGAGTCCGCTGCGGCCGGCGAGGCCCCTGTGGAAGACGACTCTGCGGAAGACGACTCCGTGGAGGATGCCGGCGAGGCCCCCGCGGACGAGGCTCCTGCGGAGGACGCCGGCGAGGCCCCCGCGGACGAAGCCGTCTCCGAGGAAGCCCCCGGGGAGGCGCCCGCGGCGGAGGAGGCCGACGAGGTCGATCCGGCCGTCGAGCTGCGCAAGGAGCTGCGCCGCCTGCCGGGCGACTGGTACGTGATCCACTCGTACGCCGGGTACGAGAACAAGGTGAAGACCAACCTGGAGACCCGCGTCCAGAACCTCGACGTGGGCGACTACATCTTCCAGGTCGAGGTGCCCACCGAGCAGGTGACCGAGATCAAGAACGGTCAGCCCAAGCAGGTGAACCGCAAGATCCTCCCCGGCTACATCCTCGTCCGGATGGAACTCAACGACGAGTCCTGGGGTGCGGTGCGCAACACCCCGGGCGTCACCGGCTTCGTGGGGGCCACCTCCAAGCCGTCGCCGCTGAGCCTGAAGGACGTCGTCAAGTTCCTGCTGCCCCAGGGTGAGAAGAAGAAGCCCGGGGCAGGCAAGGTGTCGGCGTCGGCATCCGGCGAGTCGGCCGCGCGGCCGTCCGTCGAGGTCGACTTCGAGATCGGCGAGTCCGTGACGATCATGGACGGGGCCTTCGCCACGCTGCCCGCCAGCATCAGCGAGGTCAACGTCGAACAGCAGAAGCTGAAGGTCCTCGTGTCCATCTTCGGCCGCGAGACGCCGGTGGAGCTGAACTTCAGCCAGGTCTCCAAGATCTGACCGAGGCCACCGCACCTTCACGCATCGAAGACAGCCCCGGCCGTCCGCCGGGGCCAGCGATAGGAAACGAAAGATGCCCCCGAAGAAGAAGAAGCTCGCTGGGCTCATCAAGCTCCAGATCCAGGCCGGCCAGGCCAACCCTGCGCCGCCCGTGGGTCCGGCGCTCGGTCAGCACGGCGTCAACATCATGGAGTTCTGCAAGGCCTACAACGCGGCGACCGAGTCGCAGCGCGGCAACGTGGTGCCCGTCGAGATCTCCGTCTACGAAGACCGGTCCTTCGACTTCAAGCTGAAGACCCCGCCGGCCGCCAAGCTGCTGCTCAAGGCCGCGGGCGTGGCCAAGGGTTCCGGCGAGCCGCACAAGAACAAGGTCGGCTCGGTCACGATGGACCAGGTCCGGGAGATCGCCAAGACCAAGGAGCCCGACCTCAACTCCAACGACATCGACGCCGCCGCGAAGATCATCGCCGGCACCGCGCGTTCGATGGGCATCGAGGTCCAGGGCTGACGTCCCCCGGCGCCTCCGGGCACCGCGCGGGAGCGATCCCCACACCTTTCACGTTCCGTGGGAGGGCCGGCCAGGCCCGTCACCACGACTGACCTTCAAGGACAGATTCACATGGCAAAGCGCAGCAAGGCGTACCTCGCCGCGGCCGAGAAGATCGACGCGGACAACCTCTACACCCCCCTGCAGGCGGTCACGCTCGCCAAGGAGACCTCCTCGGCGAAGATGGACGCGACCGTCGAGGTCGCGATGCGGCTCGGCGTCGATCCCCGCAAGGCCGACCAGATGGTGCGCGGCACGGTCAACCTGCCGCACGGCACGGGCAAGACGGCCCGCGTGATCGTCTTCGCGGCGGGCGCGAAGGCGACGGAGGCCGAGGAGGCCGGGGCCGACGCCGTCGGCGCCGAGGACCTCATCGAGCGCATCCAGGGCGGCTGGCTCGACTTCGACGCCGCGATCGCCACCCCCGACCAGATGGCCAAGGTCGGCCGCATCGCGCGCGTCCTGGGCCCGCGCGGCCTCATGCCCAACCCCAAGACGGGCACGGTCACCAACGACGTCGCGAAGGCCGTCGCCGACATCAAGGGCGGCAAGATCAACTTCCGCGTCGACAAGCAGGCCAACCTGCACCTGGTGATCGGCAAGGCCTCCTTCGCGCCGAACCAGCTGGTGGAGAACTACGGCGCCGCGCTGGACGAGATCCTGCGCGCCAAGCCGTCCTCCGCCAAGGGCCGCTACATCAAGAAGGTGACGGTCGCGACGACCACCGGACCGGGCATCCCGGTGGACCCGTCCCGTACCAACCGCCTCCTCGACGACAGCGAGTAGGGCGCAACACGCACACGCCGGCCGGCCGTACCCCTCGGGGGTGCGGCCGGCCGGCGGCGTTGCGGGGGCGCCGGGGAGGCGATTTGGCGGCGCCCGGGCGCTCGCGTACACTTGCCTGAGGAAATTCGACTCGATCGAAGTTCTGCCGAAGACCGTTGGTCACCGTCGCCGTCAGGCGGCGGTTGAAGGTCCGGGGTACTCCCGGCGGCCCACGCAGGTGAACGAGGTCGGGAGCCCCGCAGAGCGGCCTTCGCCGGCCTGCAGGCCCCCATGCACGCCCCGGCGCCCTGCGTCGGGGCGTCTGTCGTCTCCGGGCACACGAGTGCAAGGAAGGAGGCGAAGCATGGCCAAGCCGGAGAAGGTCACCGCGGTCGCGGAGATCACCGAGCGTTTCCGGGAGT
Source organism: uncultured Mycobacteriaceae bacterium (assembly GCA_964507655.1). GTDB lineage: Bacteria > Actinomycetota > Actinomycetes > Mycobacteriales > Mycobacteriaceae > Tomitella. The sequence continues at coordinate 16,225 of CAZDSL010000021.1, forward strand.
CGCACGCGGCCGTCGTGACGGAATACCGTGGGCTCACGGTTCCCGCCATCGGAGAGCTGCGGCGCGCACTCGGTTCCGATGTCACCTACTCCATCGCCAAGAACACGCTGGTCAAGCGTGCCGCGGCGGA
>CAZDSL010000022.1:0-13226 GCA_964507655.1 uncultured Mycobacteriaceae bacterium
CGGCTGTCCACCGCCTTCGAGTCGGTGTCCCTCTCCGGGCGCGACCCGGGCGAGCAGCACCGCCTCGGTGCCCAGGGTGTCGAGCACCGGAAGGCCCGGCGACCACCGCGCCACCGCCGGTGCGGTGCGGGCCAACGCGGCCACCGTGACGCACAGCGCCGCCGCGCGGGAGGCCCGCCCGGCGCCCGGCCCCAGCAGCAGGCCCACCGCGGGCACGAGCCACACGTAGTGGTGCGTCCACGCCACGGGCAGCGCCGCCTCCACGCACAGCGCCAGCGACACCAGCGCGGCCACCGGGCCGCGGAAACGGCCGGCGCGCGCGATGCACAGGGCCGCGGCCGGCGCGAGCAGCAGGCACACGGTGAGCCAGGTGCCGGTCACCGCCGCGCCGTCGGCGCCCGGCAGCAGCCGCAGCAGCGCGCCGCGCACCGACTGGTTGCCCGCGGCCGCGGGCTCGCCCACCCCTACCCGCCCGGTGAGCCCGGGGAGCACGTGAAAGACGTACCGGGCGGTGGGGCCGGGCAGGAGGACGAGCGCCGCGGCCGTGCACGCCGCGAAGGCGGCCGCGCCGGCGAGCACCGTCCTGCCGCGGCCGCGCACGAGCGGCGGCACCAGGTAGGCCGCGGGCACGAGCTTGACGGCGGCGGCGCAGCCCGTGAGCACGCCGCGCGGCAGCCGGCGCGGCAGGCGCACCGCGGGGTCGGCGTCGGCCAGGCAGGCCGCCATGATGAGCAGCCCCACCTGCCCGTAGCCGAGGTGGTCGGTGACGGGCACGGTGGCGGCGGAGACGGCCGTGATGCCCGCCAGCCACAGGGCGGCGCGCCGCCGCCCGGCCAGCACGCCGCGGAAGCCCACCGCGACGGCGAAGGCCAGGGCGCACAGCCCCGCGACCGCCCACAGCCACTGGAGCACGCCCCAGGGCAGCAGGGCCGCGAGCGCGGCGGGCAGCGCCGCGAACGGCGGATAGGTGAACGGCACCCGCGCCTCGCCGCGCGGGCCCGCGTACAACGGGCCGCCGGTCAGGGCGTCGCGGCCCGCCTCGTAGTACACGCGCAGGTCGATGCCGTGCACCGTGTCGACCAGACGGAAGAGCGCCGCCCCCGCCACCGCGCATCCGGCGGCGGCGAGGGCGGCGCCCCGTGCGGTCACCGCAGCGCGCGCTCGATCGCGTCGCGGGTGCGTTCGGCCGCGGCGCGCAGGGCCTGCGGGTCGGGGCCCTCGCGCAGGATCGCGCGCGACGACGACGGCAACAGCAGCTCCGTCGCCCCGGCGAAGATCCCGGGCAGGTCGGCGGGCTCGGCGCCCTGCGCCCCCAGCCCGGGGGCCAGCACGGGGCCGGGGAAGCCCGCCAGGTCGAGGCCGTGCTCGCGCGTGGCGCCCACGACGAGGCCCGCCGTGCCGCCGGCCCCGGCCGCCGCGGCCACCACCGACTGCGCCACCGTGGGCGCCGGTGCGGCCCCCGCCAGCACGGCCGTCTGCACGGCCTCGCCCTCGGGGTTGGAGGTGCGGGCCAGCACGAACACGCCGCGCCCCGTCTCCCCCGCCAGGTCGACGGCCGGCGCGAGCGCGCCGTAACCGAGGTACGGGGCCGCGGTGACGGCGTCCGCCGCCAGCGGCGACCCCTCCCCCAGCCAGGCCCGGGCGTAGGCGGCCATCGTGGAGCCGATGTCGCCCCGCTTCGCGTCGGCGATCACCAGCGTCCCGGCCTCGCGCAGCGCCGGCAGCGCCGCCTCGAGGACGGCGAGGCCCGCCGCGCCGTACTCCTCGAACAGCGCCACCTGCGGCTTGACCGCGGCCACGGTGGGGCCGAACGCGCGCACGCACGCGTCGGTGAAGCGGGCCAGGCCCTCGGCCGTCCGGGGCAGGCCCCACGCGTCGAGCAGCTGCGGGTGCGGGTCGATGCCCGCGCACAGCCGCCCGCGCGCGGCGACGGCCGTGCGCACCCGGGCCGCGAACCCGCCGCCCACCGCCGTCACGACGCGGCGCCGGCCCCGCGCAGGTGCGCGTGCATGTCCTGCAGCGAGCGCACGCCGATGTCGCCGCGGATCACCGACTCGATGCCCTGCACCGCCGCCGCCGCGCCCTGCACCGTGGTGATGCACGGCGTGGACGAGGCGATGGCCGCGGCGCGGATCTCGTAGCCGTCCACGCGCGGCCCGGACGTGCCGAACGGCGTGTTGATGACCAGGTCGACCTTGTGCGCGCGCAGCATCTCGACGATCGAGTCCACGCCGTCGCGCTCGTCCGAATACTTGGCCACCTCGGTGGCGGCGATGCCGTTGCGGCGCAGCATCCCGGCCGTGCCCACGGTGGCGAGCACGGTGAAGCCGAGGTCGGCGAGCCGCTTGACGGGGAACACCATGGCGCGCTTGTCGCGGTTGGCCACCGAGACGAACACGGTGCCGCGGGTGGGCAGGGCCGACGACGCGCCGATCTGGCTCTTGGCGAACGCGGTGCCGAAGTCCTCGTCGATGCCCATGACCTCGCCGGTGGACTTCATCTCGGGGCTCAGCAGCGTGTCGATGCCGGTGCCGTCGGCCTTGCGGAACCGGTTGAACGGCAGCACGGCCTCCTTGACGGCCACGGGAGCGTCGGCGGCCACGGTGCCGCCGTCGCCCGTCGCGGGCAGCACGCCGGCCGCGCGCAGCTGCGCGATCGTCTCGCCCAGCATGATCCGCGAGGCCGCCGTCGCGAGCGGCACGCCGGTGGCCTTGGAGACGAACGGCACCGTGCGGCTGGCGCGCGGGTTGGCCTCGAGCACGTAGAGCACGTCGTCCTTGAGCGCGTACTGGACGTTCATCAGGCCCCGCACGCCGATGCCCTTGGCCAGGGCCTCCGTGGAGCGGCGCACGGCCTCGACGTCCTCGCGGCCCAGCGTGATCGGCGGCAGCGCGCACGCCGAGTCGCCGGAGTGGATCCCCGCCTCCTCGATGTGCTCCATGACGCCGCCCAGGTAGACCTCCTCGCCGTCGCACAGGGCGTCGACGTCGATCTCGATGGCGTCCTCCAGGAACCTGTCCACCAGCACCGGGTGGTCGGAGGACAGCTGCGTGGCGCGCGAGATGTAGCCCTCCAGCGAGGCCTCGTCGTAGACGATCTCCATGCCGCGCCCGCCGAGCACGTACGAGGGGCGCACCAGCACCGGGTAGCCGATGCCGGCCGCGATCTCCCGGGCCTGCTCGTAGGTGGTGGCGGTGCCGAAGCGCGGCGCGGGCAGGCCCGCGTCGGTGAGCACCTTGCCGAACTCGGCGCGGTCCTCGGCCAGGTCGATGGCGGCCGGCGTGGTGCCCACGATCGGCACGCCGGCGGCCTCCAGCCGGGCGGCCAGGCCCAGCGGAGTCTGGCCACCGAGCTGGACGATGACGCCCGCGACGGTGCCGGAGGCGCGCTCCGCCTCGTACACCTCGAGCACGTCCTCGAAGGTGAGCGGCTCGAAGTAGAGGCGGTCGGCCGTGTCGTAGTCGGTGGAGACCGTCTCGGGGTTGCAGTTGATCATCACCGTCTCGTAGCCCACCTGCGACAGGGTCGTCGCGGCGTGCACGCACGAGTAGTCGAACTCGATGCCCTGGCCGATGCGGTTGGGGCCCGAGCCGAGGATGAGCACCTTGGGCTTGTCGCGCTGCTCGGCCACCTCCGTCTCGGCCGCCGGGTCGAGCTCGTAGGTGGAGTAGTGGTACGGCGTCTTCGCCTCGAACTCGGCGGCGCAGGTGTCGACCGTCTTGAACACCGGCCGCACGCCCAGGCGGTGGCGCAGGTCGCGCACGCCGTCCTCGCCGGCGAGCTCGGGGCGCAGCACGGCGATCTGCCGGTCGGACAGGCCCGCGTTCTTGGCGCGGCGCAGCAGCGCCTCGTCCACCACGGGCGCGGCGACGATCTCGGCCCGCAGCTCCACCAGGCCCTCGACCTCGGCGATGAACCACGGGTCGAACGCCGACGCCTCGTGCACCTGCGCGATGGTGGCTCCGTAGCGCAGCGCGCGCTCGATGTCGTACATGCGCCCCTCGCGCGGGGTGCGCAGCCGCTCGAGCGCCGCCTCGATGGTGTCGCCCTCCGGGTCGGGGATCGTCCAGAAGCCGGCGCCGCCCTGCTCCAGCGAGCGCAGCACCTTGCCCAGCGCCTCGGAGTAGCTGCGGCCGATGGCCATCGCCTCGCCCACCGACTTCATGGTGGTGGTGAGCGTGTCGTCGGCGCCCGGGAACTTCTCGAACGCGAAGCGCGGGGCCTTGACGATGACGTAGTCGAGCGTGGGCTCGAACGAGGCGGGCGTCTCGCCGGTGATGTCGTTGACGATCTCGTCGAGCGTGTAGCCGATGGCCAGGCGCGCGGCGATCTTGGCGATCGGGAAGCCGGTGGCCTTGGAGGCGAGCGCGCTCGAGCGGGAGACGCGCGGGTTCATCTCGATCACCGTCATGCGCCCGGTCGCGGGGTCGATGGCGAACTGGATGTTGCAGCCGCCGGTCTCCACGCCCACGGCGCGCAGGATCTCGATGCCCAGCGTGCGCATCTTCTGGTACTCGCGGTCGGTGAGCGTGAGGGCGGGGGCCACGGTGACCGAGTCGCCCGTGTGCACGCCGATGGCGTCGACGTTCTCGATGGAGCAGACGATGACGACGTTGTCGTTCTTGTCGCGCATCAGCTCCAGCTCGTACTCCTTCCAGCCGAGGATCGACTCCTCGATGAGCACGTTGGCGGTGGGCGAGGCGTCGAGGCCGCCGCCGGCGATGCGGTCGAGGTCCTCGTAGGTGAAGGCGAGGCCCGAGCCCAGGCCGCCCATGGTGAAGCTGGGGCGCACCACCACCGGCAGGCCCAGCTCCTCGACGGCGGCGTACACCTCCTCCATCGTGTCGCAGGCCCGCGAGCGCGCGCTCTCGCCCCCGACGGACTCGACGATGTCCTTGAACGTCTGGCGGTCCTCGCCGCGCTGGATGGCGGGGATGTCGGCGCCGATGAGCTCCACGCCGTGCTTGGCCAGCAGGCCCTGCGCGTCGAGCTGCACGGCCGCGTTGAGCGCCGTCTGCCCGCCGAGGGTGGCCAGCACCGCGTCCACCGGGTGGCCCTGCTCGCGCTCGCGGATGAAGATCTTCTCGATGAACTCGGGGGTGATGGGCTCGACGTAGGTGGCGTCGGCGTACTCCGGGTCGGTCATGATCGTGGCCGGGTTGGAGTTGATCAGCGTCACCCGCATGCCCTCGGCCTTGAGCACCCGGCACGCCTGGGTGCCCGAGTAGTCGAACTCGCAGGCCTGGCCGATGACGATCGGCCCGGAGCCGATCACCAGGATGTGCTCGATGTCGTTGCGGCGTGGCATTACTTGTGGCCTGCCTTCCTGAGGTGGTGCGTGCGGCGGGGGGTGGATGCGGCGGCGGCGCTCACTCGCCACCCGCCTTCGTCGTGCGCGCCATCAGCGCCTCGAACCGGTCGAACAGGTAGCGGGCGTCGTGCGGGCCCGCGGCGGCCTCGGGGTGGTACTGCACCGAGAAGGCCATGCCGTCGGCCAGCTCCACGCCCTCGACGGTGCCGTCGTTGGCGCACACGTGGCTCACGCGGGCGCGGCCGAAGGGGGTGTCGAACTCCTCGCCGCGCTCCCCCTCGATGGCGAAGCCGTGGTTCTGGGAGGTGATCGAGACCTTGCCCGTGGCCTCCTCGATCACCGGGATGTTCATGCCGCGGTGCCCGAACGGCATCTTGTAGGTGCGCCGGCCCAGCGCGCGGCCCAGGATCTGGTTGCCGAAGCAGATGCCGAACATGGGGATGCCCTTGCCGATGACGCCGCGGGTGAGCGCCGTGGCGGCGTCGGCGGTGGCCGGGTCGCCGGGGCCGTTGGACAGGAAGAACCCGTGCGGGCTCAGCGCCTCGACCTGGTCGAGCGTGGCGGTGGACGGCAGCACGTGCACGCGGCAGCCGCGCAGCGCCAGCTGCGCGGGGATCGACGCCTTCATGCCCAGGTCCACGGCCACCACCTCGAACGCGGGGGTCCCGGCCGGCTCCACCACGTAGCCGGTGTCGGTGCTCACGTCGCGCGCCAGGTCGGCGCCGAGCATCGGCGGCTGCGCCTGCACGATCCGCAGCAGGCCGTCGACGGGGCCCAGCGACGAGCCGGAGAAGATCCCGGCGCGCATGGAGCCCTTGTCGCGCAGGTGCCGCACCACCGAGCGGGTGTCGATGCCCGCGATGCCCACGATGCCCTGGCGCACCAGCTCGTCTTCCAGCGATCCGCGGTCGGCCCGCCAGTTGGACACCACGCGGGAGGGCTCGCGCACGGCGTAGCCGGCCACCCAGATCTTGTCGGCCGGGGTGCCGTCGGCGTTGCGGGACTCGCTGTCCTGCGAGTTCCAGCCGGTGTTGCCGATCTGCGGCGCGGTGGCCACGACGATCTGGCGGTGGTAGCTGGGATCGGTGAGGGTCTCCTGGTAGCCGGTCATGCCGGTGCAGAACACGGCCTCGCCGAGGGTCTGCCCCTCGGCCCCGTACCCGGAACCCCGGAACACCTTCCCGTCTTCGAGCACGAGTACCGCGTCGCTCACTTGTCTTCCTTCCTGTCGCCACGCTGGGCCCCGTGGCCGGGTGTCTCCCGGCCGGGGCTGGTCTGTCCACCGAATTCCGACAGCCACCGCGGGTAGGCGGCCTTGTCGTCGCCCCGGAAGCCGCTGTCGATCTCGACCACGGAGTCGCCGGTGCCCGCGGCCCGCCAGCGGATCACCAGCAGGCCGTCCTTCGTCATCACCTTGCCCGCCAGGCGGCGGTCGGTGCGCACCTCGACGATGGCCGAGCGCGGGATCCACACCGGATCCATGCCCTGCCGTTCGAGCAGCACCCCGTCGCGGTACCCGGTGAGCGCCGCGGCCGCGCGGATGCCCAGCCCGTGCGCCGTCACGCGCGCCTGCCAGTTGCCGGCCAGCGACGAGCCCACGTACAGCCCACTCGTCTCGTCGACGACGGGCCGGCCCGTCTTCGCCGGCATCGGGTGCGGCTCGCCCACCCCGTCCTGCTGGAAGCGGCCGCGCCGGCGCCAGCCCTTCCACATCAGGTAGACGCAGAACGCCCAGATGAGGACCGCGGCGAGGGCGGTGATCGTGTTGAGGAGAACCATCTACCGGGCCCTGACCTTTCCGTCGACGCATGTGGGCCGCCCGCGCAGCAGCGTGGCGCGCACGCGGCCGGGCAGCACGAGATCCTCGTAGGGCGTGTTGCCGGCGATGCTGGCCAGCTCCGCGCCGTGCACCGTCCACGAGGCCGACGGGTCGACCACCGTGAGGTTGGCCGGCTCGCCCTCCGCGACGGGGCGGCCGTGGTCGGGCAGCCCGGTGATCCGCGCGGGCCGCTCGCTCATCACCCGGGCCACGCCGCGCCAGTCGAGCAGCCCCGGCTCGACGAGAGTGCGCACCACCACCGACAGCGCCGTCTCGAGCCCGAGCATGCCGGGGCGGGCCTGCGAGAACTCGCAGCACTTGTCCTGCGACGTGTGCGGCGCGTGGTCGGTGGCGACGCAGTCGAGCACCCCCTCGGCCAGCGCCGTGCGCAGGGCCTGCGTGTCGGAGGCCTCGCGCAGCGGCGGGTTGACCCGGTAGACGCCGTCGTAGGTCTCCAGCAGCGCGTCGTCGAGCAGCAGGTGGTGCGGCGTCACCTCGGCCGTCACCGCGATGCCCTGGGCCTTCGCCCAGCGCACCAGCTCGACGGTGCCGGCCGTGGAGGCGTGGCAGATGTGCACGCGGGCGCCGGCGTCGCGCGCCAGCAGGGCATCGCGGATGACGATGGACTCCTCGGCCGCGCGCGGCCAGCCGGCCAGGCCCAGCCGGGCCGCGGTGGGGCCCTCGTGCGCCACCGCCCCCGCGGTGAGCCGCGGCTCCTCCGCGTGCTGCGCGATGAGCACGCCCAGGCCGCGGGCGTACTCGAGGGCGCGCCGCATGAGGAGCGGGTCGGCCACGCAGTGCCCGTCGTCGGAGAACATCCGCACGGCCGCGGCGCCCCCGGCCATGACGCCCATCTCGGCCAGCTCCCGGCCGGCGAGCCCCTTGGTGACGGCGCCCACCGGGTGCACGTCCACCAGGCCGATCTCGCGGCCGCGGGCGAAGACGTGGTCGGTGACGACGGCCGTGTCGGCCACCGGCTCGGTGTTGGCCATCGCGAACACCGCGGTGTAGCCGCCGCGCGCCGCGGCCTCGGAGCCGGAGCGCAGCGTCTCGGCGTCCTCGCGGCCGGGCTCGCGCAGGTGCGTGTGCATGTCGACCAGGCCGGGCAGCAGCACCGTGCCCGCCGCCTCGACGACCTCGGCCGCGGGCGCCTCCGCCGCGAGCGTGCCCGCCGGCGCGATGCGCGCGATGACGCCGCCCTCGACGAGCACGTCCACCGGCTCGCCCTCGCCGTAGGGACGCGTCCCCGTGATCAGTACCGCCACCGCGCCGTCGCCTTCCTCACCGTTGATCGTGTCGTGGTCACTCATCGCCCTGCTCCCCCACCAGCAGCCGGAACAGCACCGCCATGCGCACGTGCACGCCGTTGGACACCTGCTCGAGCGCGGTGGCGCGCGGCGAATCGGCCACCGCGTCGGCGATCTCCATGCCGCGCAGCATCGGCCCGGGGTGCAGCACCGCCGCGTGCTCCGGCAGCAGCGCCAGGCGCCGCTCGCTGAGCCCGTAGCGGATCGCGTACTCGCGCGAGCTGGGGAAGAAGCCGCCGTGCATGCGCTCGGCCTGCACCCGCAGCATCATCACGGCGTCGAGCGAGGGCAGCTCGGAGTCGAGGTCGTGCGACACCGTGACGCCCCAGCCTTCGGCGCCCAGCGGCAGCAGCGTGGGCGGCGCGATGAACACCACGTGCGCGCCCAGCATGGTCAGCAGCAGCGCATTGGAGCGCGCCACGCGGCTGTGCAGGATGTCGCCGACGATGCCGATGCGCCGGCCCTCGAGCCCGCCCAGGCGGTCGCGCAGCGTGAGCGCGTCGAGCAGCGCCTGCGTGGGGTGCTCGTGAGTGCCGTCGCCCGCGTTGATCACCGCCGGGGCGGCGCCGTGCGGCGACATCCGGGCCGTCCACCGCGCGATCTGCTGCGCCGCACCCGACGCGGGATGGCGCACGATCAGCGCGTCGGCGCCGATGGCGTGCAGGGTGGCGGCGGTGTCGCGCAGCGATTCGCCCTTGCGCACCGACGAGGTGGAGGCGCTGACGTTGACGACGTCGGCGCTCATCCACTTGCCGGCCACCTCGAACGAGGCGCGCGTGCGGGTGGAGTTCTCGAAGAAGACCGTCATCACCGTGCGGCCGCGCAGCGTCGGGAGCTTGCGCACCTCCCGCCCCAGCAGCGCCGTCTTGAACCGGTCGGCCTCGTCGAGCAGGTCCACCGCCGAATCCGGGGTGAGGTCGCCGATCGACAGCAGGTGCTTCACTGCGGGGAGTCCTCCTCGTGTCGTGTGCCGCCCGCGGCGGCGGGGGCGCGGCCGCCGAGCATCACGGCGTCGGTGCCGTCGTGCTCGGCGAGGCGCACGGAGACCGTCTCGCTGCGCGCGGTGGGGATGTTCTTGCCCACGTAGTCGGCGCGCAGCGGGAGCTCGCGGTGGCCGCGGTCGACGAGCACGGCCAGCTGCACGTTGCGGGGGCGGCCCAGGTCGCGCAGCGCGTCGAGGGCGGCGCGCACGGTGCGGCCGGAGTAGAGGACGTCGTCGACGAGGATCACGGTGGCGCCGTCGATCCCGCCGATGGGGATCGAGGTGCGCTCGAGCGGGCGGTGCGGCTTGCCCCGCAGATCGTCGCGGTAGAGGGTGATGTCGAGCGAGCCCACGGGGACGCGGACGCCGCTGAACTCGGCGATGCGCTCGGCCAGCCGGGCGGCCAGCGGCGCGCCGCGGGTGGGGATGCCGATGAGGATCACGGAGCCGGCGGGAGCGGAGTCCAGGGCCGTCTTCTCGATGATCTGGTGCGCCATGCGTGCGACGGTGCGGGAGACGTCGGACGCCGACATCAACTCGCGCGCCTCGGGGTCGCCGGGCGTGGCGGACGGAGCAGGACCGTTTTGGGGCACGGGGAGCCGCGACCTCCTTCTCCGCCTCACTGGACGGATCGTTAAAGGATGCCTATCGGCGTCAAGAATAGCAGCACGAACGCGGGCGGACCTGCCCGAACAGGGCCGGTGCGGCTGTGAAACCGGACACCGGCCCCTGGAAGGCCCGCCCGCGGGGTGCCGTCGCTATCGGGGCGAACCGGGCGCGCCGGTGCCGCCCGTGCCCCCGTCCCCCTGCTGCGGGGACTCCGGTGCCGGGTCGCCGGCTGCCGCGGCCTCGCCGGCCGGGGTCTCGGGGGTGGCGGCATCGGGGGTGGCCGCGTCGCGTTCCCCCACCGGCACGGCCGCCGCCGCGGCGCGCACCTGCGGCACCACCGTCACCATGCGGCCGAGGACGCCGTTGATGAACGACGGCGACTCGTCGGTGGACAGCTGCTTGGCCAGCTCCACGGCTTCGTCCACCGCCACCACGGGCGGGACGTCCGTGTAGAACAGCTCCCACACGGCGATGCGGAGGATGGCGCGGTCGACGGCCGGCATGCGCTCGAGCGTCCAGCCCTCCAGGTAGGAGGCGATGGTGTCGTCGATGCGCTCGCGGTGCTCGCCGACGCCCGCCACCATCTCCATGGTGAAGTCGTTGACGGTCTTGATCGTGTCGTCCTGCGCGGCGTAGCTGCGCCGCTGGCGGGCCACCTCCACCGGCGCCAGCCCGCGGGCCTCCGCCTCGAAGAGCAGATCGACACCGCGGCGCCGCGCCTTGTGGCGCGTGCCGTGCTTCTTGAAGCGCTCTTCCACGTCAGTCGTTCACGCGGCTGAGGTAGCTGCCGTCGCGCGTGTCCACCCGGAGCTTGTCGCCCGTGTTGATGAACAGCGGGACCTGGATCTCGGCACCCGTCTCCATCGTGGCCGGCTTGGTGCCGCCGGTGGAGCGGTCGCCCTGCAGGCCCGGATCGGTGTGGCTGACGACGAGGTCGACGGCCACCGGCAGCTCGACGTACAGCGGCACGCCCTCGTGCATGGCGATCTGCACCGTCATGTTCTCCAGCAGGAAGCGGGCGCCGTCGCCCACCAGCTCCGCGCCGATCTGGATCTGGTCGAAGGTCTCGCTGTCCATGAAGACGAAGTCGGCGCCGTCCTGGTACAGGTACGTCATGTCGCGGCGGTCGACGGTGGCCGTCTCCACCTTGACGCCCGCGTTGAAGGTCTTGTCGACCGTCTTGCCCGAGGTGACATTCTTCAGCTTGGTCCGCACGAACGCGGGGCCCTTGCCGGGCTTGACGTGCTGGAACTCGACGATCTGCCACAGCTGGCCGTCGATGTTCAGCACGAGCCCGTTCTTGAAGTCACTGGTCGATGCCACTGTCTGCCTTTCTGGTTCATGAATCCGCGGCGGAGGGCGGCGCACCCGGGCGCCACCGCCGGGGCCGCGTCAGAGTTCGCGCAGGTCCTTGCTGGTGTGCGTCAGGATCTCGGCGCCGCCCTCACGCACCACGAGCGTGTCCTCGATGCGGACACCGCCGCGCCCGGCGTGATACACGCCGGGCTCCACGGTGACCACCGCACCCGCAGGAAGTGTACCGGTGGCCCCGGAGGAGACCGGCGGCGCTTCATGCACGCGCAGCCCCACCCCGTGGCCGAGGCCGTGCACGAACTTCTCGCCCAGGCCCGCCTCCTCGATGACGGCGCGCGCGGCGCGGTCGACCTCCGCGCCCGTCACGCCCGCCCGCACGGCGGCGACGCCCGCCTCCTGCGCGCGGCGCACCAGCGCGTACGTCTCGCGCTGGAAAGCGCTCGCCTCCCCCAGCACCACGGTGCGGGTCATGTCGGAGCAGTACCCGCCCGCCACCGTGCCGAAGTCGAGCTTGACGAAGTCGCCTCCTGCCAGCACCGCGTCGGTGGGCCGGTGGTGCGGGATCGCGGAGTGCGCGCCGGCGGCCACGATCGTCTCGAACGCGGGCGCCTCGCCTCCGCGCTCGTACATGAGCTGCTCGAGTCGCCGCGCCACCTGCCTCTCGGTGCGCCCCGGCGCCAGGCCGCCCTCCTCGATGAGCGCGGCCAGGGCGTCGTCGCCGATGGCGCAGGCCCGGGCGATGAGCGCGATCTCCCCCGGCTCCTTGACCTCGCGCAGCGCCTCGACCAGCCCGTCCGCCGGCACCAGCGCCGCCTGCCCGCCCGGATCCGCCTGCAGGCGGGCGTGCTGCGCATAGGGCATCTGCTCGGCCTCGAACCCCACCGGCCCGGACGCGCCGCGCCCGGCGCGGTCGGCCAGCAGCGCCCGGGGGCAGTCGCGCGCAATGAGCAGCCGCACCCCGGGCGCCTGCCGCTGCGCCTGCTCGGTGTAGCGGCCGTCGGTGCACAGCACGGCGCCGGCCTCCGGCGCGCCGCCCTCGGCCTCCACCAGCAGGGCGGCATTGGACCCGGTGAATCCCGTGAGATAGCGGACGTTGACCAGATCGGTCACGAGCAGCGCCGGCCGCCCCGCGGCGCGCAGCGACTCGCGCAGGCGCGCGCGGCGCCGGGCGTGGTCGGCGGGGCCGGGGACGGTGAGGGCGGACACGGTGGAGACCGGGGAATCGGGGGCCGGGGAATCGGGCTGCGCGGGCGTCACGGCGCCCACGGTACCGCCCGCCGGCGGGGCCCCGGGGGCGCCCGCCGCGCCCGCGACATGTGGGTGAGGCCACACGCCGCGGGGCGGTGCTTATAGGATCGGCGCATGTTCAGCTTGGCATTGCGCTCGATCGTCATGACCGTCGTGCACGTGGTGGGGCGCATCGTGCTCGGCATCGCCGTCACCACCGCGCCGCTGCACGGCACCGTCTCGCGCTACACGGCCGTCGCGATCGTCGTGCTCATCGCGCTCGTGTGGTCGGGGCTCGACGGCGTCATCGACGCGCGCCGGCACCCGCTGGTGGAGGACCGCGAAGACCTCATCATGCGGTGGATCGGCACCGGCGTCATCACCGGCCTGGTGGCCGGGTTCGTCTGCCACCTGCTCGACGCGGCCGGGCTCGACGGCATCGGTGCGCGCGGCTGGTTCTTCGACATGACGTCGGGCGCCGCGGGCACGGCGCTCATGGTGATCCTCCCGGCCGCGGTGGGCATCGGCCTGGGCCGCTGGATCGGCCGCTCGGGCGCCGACCCCGACGAGGAGGCCGAGGAGCGGCGGCAGCGACGCCACGACATCGCGCTCAGCGGCGTCGGCGGCGAGTGACCGGCCCGCACACGGGGCGAGGGG
>CAZDSL010000022.1:13326-16353 GCA_964507655.1 uncultured Mycobacteriaceae bacterium
GGCGAGGGGGCTCAGGTACGAGTGGTGCCGGAACTCCTCGCGCGCGTGCACGTTGGAGAGGTGGACCTCCACGAACCTGCCCAGCTCGGCGCACGCGTCGCGCAGCACCACCGAGGTGTGCGTGAGGCCGCCCGCGTTGAGCACCACCGGGTCGCCGGCGTCGGCCGCGTCGTGGATCCAGCCCAGCAGCTCGGCCTCGTCGTCCGACTGGCGCACCGCCACCTCGACGCCCAGCTCGCGGCCCAGCCCGGTGCAGCGCCGCGCCAGCTCCGCGTGCGTGAGCGTGCCGTACACCTCGGGCTGGCGCACGCCGAGGCGCCCCAGGTTGGGCCCGTTGATCACCTGGATCGTCACAGGAACACCCCGCGGCTGCCGGGGGCGTTGTTACGCGCCACCTCCGAGTAGGCGCCGGCGAGCAGCGTCGGGTCGGGCCCCTCGAGGCGGCCGGGCTTGGCCAGCCCGTCGAGGATGACGAAGCGCAGCATGCCCTTGCGGTTCTTCTTGTCGGTCTGCATGCGCTCGATCAGCGGCTTGAGGGCGTCGGGGTCGTACGTGGTGGGCAGGCCCAGCGACGAGAGGATGGTGCGGTGCCGGTCGGCGGTGGCGTCGTCGAGGCGCCCCGCCACCCGCGCCAGCTCGGCCGCGAACACCATGCCCACCGCCACGGCGGCGCCGTGGCGCCACTTGTACTGTTCGAGGCGCTCGATGGCATGGCCCAGAGTGTGCCCGTAGTTGAGGATCTCGCGCAGGCCCGACTCGCGCAGGTCCCGGGAGACCACGTCGGCCTTGACCTGGATGGCGCGCCGCACCAGCTCGGGCAGCACCGCGCCCGCCGGGTCCAGCGCGGCCTCCGGGTCGGCCTCGATGAGGTCGAGGATCGCCGGGTCGGCGATGAAGCCGGCCTTCACCACCTCGGCCATGCCCGAGATGATCTCGTTGCGCGGCACCGTCTCGAGCGTGGCCAGGTCGACGAACACGGCGGCCGGCTCGTGGAAGGCGCCCACGAGGTTCTTGCCCGCGTCGGTGTTGATGCCCGTCTTGCCGCCCACCGCCGCGTCGACCATCGCCAGCAGCGTGGTGGGGATGTGCACCACCCGCACGCCGCGCATCCACGTGGCGGCGACGAAGCCGGCCAGGTCGGTGGCGGCGCCGCCGCCCAGGCTGACCACCGCGTCGGTGCGGCCGAGGCCGATGCGGCCCAGCACCTCCCAGCAGAATCCGGCGACGGCCAGCTCCTTGCCGTCCTCGGCGTCGGGGATCTCGATGCGGTGCGCGTCGATGCCCGCCTCGGCGAGCTCGGCCCGCACCACCTCGGCCGTCTCGGTGAGCGTGGGCTGATGGAAGATCGCCACCGTCCGCGTGCCGCGCAGCTGTGCGACGATGTCGCCCAGCAGCCCGCGGCCCACGACCACCGGGTAGGGGTGTTCGCCGCCGACCTCGATGCGTGCCGGCTCGTCCGCCGTCTTCTCGCTCACCTGCGACCTCCTGGGGTCTCGTCGTACTCGGCGGGCCCGTCCGGGCCCGCCGCCTGCTCGAGCAGGCCGGTGATCTCGCGGACCACCTTGCCCGGGCTGCGCCGGTCGGTGTGCACGACCACCGTCGCCACCTCCTCGTACAGCGGGCGCCGCTCGTGGATGAGCGCGCGGTAGCGCGCGGCCGGATCGTCGCCGCGCAGCAGGGGCCGCACCTCGTCGTCCTTGCCGGGGGCGCCGCGCATGCGGCCGAGCACGCCGGTGCGCAGCAGGCCCTCGTGGGTGCTGATGTCGAGGAACACCACCGTGTGCCCGCGCAGCGCGGCGCGGGTGCGCGGCGAGAGCACCGCGCCGCCGCCGAGCGAGACGACGCCGGTGGACTCGCGCAGGGCGTCCGCCACCACGCTCTCCTCGAAGGCGCGGAAGGCGGACTCGCCGTCTGCCGCGAAGATCTCGGCGATGGTGCGCCCCGCCCGCCGCTCCACCTCGGCGTCGGTGTCGAGCACCGTCACCCCCAGCGCCGTGGCCAGCCGCCGGCCGATCGTCGACTTGCCGGCGCCCGGCGGGCCCACCATCACCGCGCGGGGCGTCATCGGCGGGCGAGCCGTTCCCGCACCGCGGCCAGGTAGGCGTCGATGTTGCGGCGCGTCTCCGCCAGCGCGTCGCCGCCGAACTTCTCCAGCGCCGCCTGCGCCACCACCAGCGCCACCATCGACTCGGCCACCACGCCCGCGGCGGGCACGGCGCACACGTCGGAGCGCTGGTGGATGGCGACGGCCTCGCCGCCGGTGGCCATGTCGACCGTCTTCAGCGCGCGCGGCACAGTGGAGATGGGCTTCATCGCGGCCCGCACCCGCAGCGGCTCGCCGTTGGTCATGCCGCCCTCGAGCCCGCCCGCGCGGTTGGTGGAGCGCTCCACGCCGTCGGGGCCGGGCAGCATCTCGTCGTGCGCCTCGCTGCCGCGGCGGCGGGCGGTGGCGAAGCCGTCGCCGATCTCGACGCCCTTGATGGCCTGGATGCCCATGAGCGCGCCGGCGAGGCGCGAGTCGAGCCGCTCGGCGCCGGAGACGAACGAGCCGAGGCCCACCGGCAGGCCCGTCACCACCACCTCCACCACGCCGCCGAGCGTGTCGCCCTGCTTCTTGGCGGCGGCGATGGCGGCGACCATCGCCTCCTCGCCCGCGGCGTCGAGCGCCCGCACGGGGCTGGCGTCGATGCGCTCGCGGTCGCCCGGCCCGGGCACGCCCGGCTCGGCCGCGCCGGCGCCGCCGATCTCGATGACGTGCGAGAGCACCTCGACGCCCAGCGCCTGGCGCAGGAACGCGCGCGCCACGGTGCCGGCCGCCACCCGCGCGGCGGTCTCGCGGGCGCTGGCGCGCTCGAGCACGGGGCGGGCGTCGTCGAAGCCGTACTTGACCATCCCGGAGTAGTCGGCGTGCCCGGGCCGGGGCCGGGTGAGGTCGGCGCCGCGGGCCTTGTCCTCGACGAGGTCGGGGTCGACCGGGTCGGCCGCCATCTCCTGCTCCCTCTTGGGCCACGCGGTGTTGCCGATCTG
>CAZDSL010000023.1:0-9978 GCA_964507655.1 uncultured Mycobacteriaceae bacterium
CGCGCCGCTGCGCCGGGGCGGCGTGGAGGTGGGCGAGCTGCGCCCGCGGCCCGGGGCCGGGCCGGGCGACCTGCGCGCCGCGCTGCTCGCCGACGTCGAGGCGGAACGCGCCTGGCTGGCCGACCACATCGCGCGCCGCTTCCACGGGGCGCGTGCCGAGGGCGCCGAGCCGCCCACCACCGCGGTGCTGGTGCGCCGCAACGCCGATTCCGCCCCCATCGCCGACGCCCTCCGCGAGCGCGGGGTCCCGGTGGAGGTGGTGGGCCTCGGCGGGCTGCTCGAGCAGCCCGAGGTGCGCGACGTGGTCGACATGCTGCGTCTCGTGGCCGACCCGCTGGCCGGCACCGCCGCCATGCGGGTGCTCACCGGCGCGCGCATGCGGCTGGGCGCGGCCGATCTGGCGGCGCTTTCGCGGCGGGTGGACGAGCTCGGCATGCGCGCCCGCCCGGGATCGCAGGGCCTGCTCGCCGACGCCGACGCGCTGCACGATGCGCTCGCGTCCGCGCTCCCCGGCGACGAGGGCGACACGGCCGGACTCGGCGACGCGATCGCCGACCCGGGGCCCGCCGAGCGCTACTCGCCCGAGGGGCACCGGCGGATCGTGGCGCTGGGGCGGCGGCTCGCCGCGCTGCGCGAGCGCCTCGGCCAGCCGCTCACCGAGCTGGTCGCGGAGGTCGAGCGCTCGCTCGACATCGGCATCGAGGCGGCGGCCCGCGCCGGCGCGCCCGGCGGCGAGCAGCTCGACGCGTTCGCCGACGTGGTCGCGCAGTACGCGTCCGACCCGCGCGCCACGCTCACCGGCCTGCTCGGCTACCTGGCGGCGGCGGAGTCGGTGGAGAAGGGGCTGCGGCCCGGCGAGCCCGAGCTCGATCCGCACCGGGTGCAGGTGCTCACGGTGCACGCCGCCAAGGGCCTCGAGTGGCAGGTGGTGGCCGTCCCGCATCTGGTGACGGGCGTCTTCCCGTCCGAGGGCGGCGGGTCGACGTGGCTGGGCGACGTCACCGAGCTGCCGCCGCAGCTGCGCGGCGACCGCGCGGGCGAGGACGGCGGCGAGGGCGTGCCCGTGCTGCGGCTCGACGACGCCACCACCCGCAAGGACCTCGAGGACGCCGTCGAGGCGCACAAGAAGGCGCTGGCACGGCGGCGCCTGGACGAGGACCGCCGCCTGTTCTACGTCGCGGTCACCCGCACCGAGCACACGCTGCTGCTGTCCGGGCACCACTGGCCCGACAAGGGCAAGGCGCGCGGGCCCTCGGCGTTCCTGTCCGAGGCGCGCGCGGTGCTGGAGGCGGGCGCGGGCACGGTGGAGCACTGGGCACCCGAGCCGGAGGAGGCCGAGAATCCGCTGGCCGCGCAGCCGCGCACGGCGGTGTGGCCGGCCGACCCGCTCGACGGCAGGCGCCGGCAGGTGGAGGAGGGGGCACGGCTGGTGCTCGACGGCCTCGCGCTGCTCGAGGCGGAGGAGGCCGACGCCGATGCCGACGCCGACGCCGGTGAGGGCGGCGACACCGTCGAGGGCGGCGACGGCGCGGACGGGGCGGGGGACGAGGCGGCACAGCCCCGCGATGACCCGGAGGGCTGGGCCGCCGACGTCGACCTGCTCCTCGCCGAGCGCGCCGCCGCGCGCGAATCGGCGCTGGAGGTCCCGCTGCCCGAGCGGCTGTCGGTGAGCCAGATGGTGCAGCTGCGCGCCGACCCCGACGCGCTCGCCGAGCGGCTGCGCCGCCCGCTGCCCTACAAGCCCGACCCGATGGCCCGGCGCGGCACCGCGTTCCACGCGTGGGTCGAGCGGCGCTTCGGCGCCACGCGGCTGCTCGACCTCGACGAGCTGCCCGGCGCGGCCGACACGGACGCGGAGCCGGAGGGCGACCTGCGTCCGCTGCAGGAGGCCTTCCTCGCCTCCCCGTGGGCCGACCGCACCCCCGTCGAGGTGGAGGTGCCGTTCGAGACGGTGCTCGGCGGCACGCTGCTGCGCGGCCGCATCGACGCCGTCTTCCGCGACGCCGACGGCGGATGGACGGTGATCGACTGGAAGACGGGCACGCCGCCCACCGCCGCCGAGGAGCCGGCGGTGGCCATCCAGCTGGCCGTGTACCGGGTGGCGTGGGCCGAGCTGGTGGCCGCGGAGGGCGGGCGGCCGCCGCTGGAGCGGGTGCGGGCCGCGTTCCACTACGTGCGCAGCGGACGCACCGTGGCCCCCGCCGACCTGCCCGGGCCCGGCGAACTGGCCCGGCTTCTCGCGGCCCCCGCCGACGCGGGCTACGCTGCCCCCTTATGAGCAGCCGCCCGTCCCCGAGCACCCGCGCGCACGCCACAGTGAGGCACGGCGATGGCCGGTAGCTCGGGGCCGGGGCGGATCCGCCGGAGGCTGTTCCTCGACGACGAGCTGACCGACCGCCCCGCGTTCGACCTCGTCAACATCATCCGGGTGCCCATGCGCCCGGTCAGCCCCGCGCGCAACATCGTGGTGCGCGTGGTGATCGGCGTGGGGCTGCTGCTGCTCTCGGGCGTCATCGTCTACCTGCAGCGCGACGGCTACCAGGACATCTCCGGCAAGCCGATGACGTTCCTCGACTCGATGTACCACGCCACCGTGTCGGTGACCACCACCGGTTTCGGCGACATCTCGCCGGTCAGCGAATCGGCCCGCCTGGTCAACATCCTCGTCATCACGCCGCTGCGCATGGCGTTCCTGGTGGTGCTGGTCGGCACTACCATCGAGGTGCTCACCGAGCGGTCCCGTCAGGCGCTCAAGATCCAGCGTTGGAGGCAGAGGTTGCGCGATCACACCGTCGTCATCGGCTACGGCACCAAGGGCAGGGCCGCCGTCGACGCGCTCACCGGCGACGGCGTCCCCGCCGGCGAGATCGTCGTGGTGGACACCGACCCGGCGGTGCTCGAGAAGGCCTCGCATGCGGGACTGGTGACGGTGCAGGGGTCCGGCAGCAAGTCGGACGTGCTGCGGCTCGCCGGCGCCCAGCGCGCCTCCGCCATCATCGTGGCCGCCAACCGCGACGACACGGCCGTGCTCGTCACGCTCACCGCCCGCGAGGTGGCGCCCAAGGCCAAGATCGTCGCCGCCGTCCGCGAATCCGAGTACACGCACCTGCTCGAGCAGTCGGGGGCCGACTCGGTGGTGGTCTCCTCCGCCACCGCCGGCCGCCTGCTCGGCGTCGCCACCGCCACGCCCAACGTCGTCGACATGATCGAGGACCTCCTCACCCCCGACGAGGGCTTCGCCATCGCCGAGCGCGAGGTCGAGCCCGACGAGATCGGCGGTTCGCCGCGGCACCTGCGCGACATCGTGCTCGCCGTCGTCCGCAACGGCGAGATGCTGCGCGCCGGCACCTCCGACGTCGACGCCATCGAGGAGAACGACCGCCTGCTCTACATCCGCAAGGCGTGACCGCGCACGCGTCCGCACGGCCGGGCGGGGCGCCGGGTGGCACAGTGGACGCGTGACCCGGTTCTCGCTGCACCACCCGCCGCTGCTGTCCCGCACCGCCGAGGGCGCCGACCCCCTCGACCAGATCGACCGCACCCGCGCCGCGGGCCTGGAGGCCGGCTGGCACAGCGCGGTCGTGCTCAAGGTCAGCCGGCGCGGCAAGGTGCGCCTGGACGGCGCCGACCACCCGCTGCTCGAGCCCGCCGCCGCCGTCGCCCCCGTCCCTCCCGCGGACGCGGTGCTCGTGGGCCGCAGCGACGGCCGGCACGTGTGGGCGGTGCCGGCGCCCGAGCTCGACACCGAGCCGGTGCCCGGCGAGCTGGATGTGGCCGTCGAGCTGGGCGATCTGCGTACGCACGGGGCGGTGTTCGGCCCGGAGGCCAACGGGTGGCTGGTCACGGCGCTCGCGCTGCTCAACTGGCACCGCACCGCGCGCTTCTGCGCCCGCGACGGCGCCGCCACCGAGCCGCGCACGGCCGGGTGGGTGCGGGTGTGCAGCGAGTGCGGCCGCGAGGAGTATCCGCGCACCGATCCGGCCATCATCTGCCTCGTCCACGACGGGGCCGACCACGTGCTGCTCGCCCGGCAGCCGTCCTGGCCGCACCGCCGGTTCTCGGTGCTCGCCGGGTTCGTCGAGGCGGGCGAGTCGCTCGAGGCCTGCGTGGCGCGCGAGATCGGCGAGGAGGTGGGGCTGGCCGTGCGCGACGTGCGCTACCTGGGCAGCCAGCCGTGGCCGTTCCCGCGCTCGATCATGCTCGGCTTCGCGGCCGAGGCCGACCGGACGGCCCCGCTGCGCTTCCGCGACGGCGAGATCGCCGAGGCCCGCTGGTTCACGCGCGAGGAGGTGCGGGCGGCGCTGGAGCTGGGCGACTGGGCGGCGCCGGTGGACGCGCCGCTGCTGCTGCCGGGCGCCATCTCCATCGCCCGCGGCATGATCGAATCGTGGGCCGACCCGCGCTGAGGCGGCCGGCCGTCAGTCGCGCGGCAGGCCCAGGCGCCGGCGCACGCCCCCCAGCGGCGGGTTGGTGACCACCTCGCCGCTGGGGAAGTGCACGGTGGGCACCACGTGGTTGCCGTCGTTGTGCGCGGCCACGAACTCCGCCGCCTCGGGCTGCTGCTCGATGTCGATCTCGACGAACTCGATGCCGTCGGCGCGCAGGCCGGCCTTGAGCCGGAGGCAGTACGGGCACCAGTCGGTGGTGTAGAGGGTCAGGGTCTGCGGGGCCGCGGGGGCGGGGGTGTCGATGCTCACGACCGGCACAACGCCGCCGGTGGGCGGGGTTGTTCCGCGCGCGGGTGTGCGGTGCGGCACGGGCCGGACCGGGCCGCGGCCCGGAGGTGTCGGGCCCGGCTGCGATGATGGCGGGCATGGGACGGACGGGCGAAGCGGACATCACACTCGACGGCCTCGATCCGGAGCAGACGGCGGCGGTGCTGGCCCCCCGCGGCCCGGTGTGCGTGCTGGCGGGCGCGGGCACGGGCAAGACCCGCACCATCACCCGCCGCATCGCACACCTGGTGGCGCACGGCCACGTGGCGGCCGGGCAGGTGCTGGCGGTGACGTTCACCGCGCGCGCGGCGGGCGAGATGCGCATGCGCCTGCGCGCCCTGGGCGTCGACGGCGGCGGCGGTGCCGTGCAGGCGCGCACCTTCCACGCGGCCGCGCTGCGCCAGCTCAAGTACTTCTGGCCGCGGGTGGTGGGCGAGGTCGAGTGGCAGCTGCTCGACCGCAAGTTCGCCGCGGTGGGGCAGGCGGCCTCCCGCGTCGGCGCCCCCACCACGCGCGAGTCGCTGCGCGACCTGGCCGGCGAGATCGAATGGGCCAAGGCGTCGCTGGTGGCGCCCGAGCAGTACCCGGCCGAGGCCGCGCGGCTGCACCGCGACATCCCGCTCGACGCCGAGCAGGTCGCCGGCGTCTACACGGCCTACGAGGAGCTCAAAGCGGCCTCGATGCTCCTCGACTTCGACGACCTTCTGCTGCACACCGCCGCCGCGCTGGAGGAGAACTCGTCGGTGGCCGAGGAGTTCCGCGACCGCTACCGCTGCTTCGTGGTGGACGAGTACCAGGACGTCACGCCCCTGCAGCAGCGGGTGCTCGACGCGTGGCTCGGCCCGCGCGACGATCTCACCGTCGTCGGCGACGCCAACCAGACCATCTACTCGTTCGCGGGCGCATCGCCCCGGTACCTGCTCGATTTCTCCCGCCGCTTCCCCGACGCCACCGTCGTCCGCCTCGAGCGCGATTACCGCTCCACGCCGCAGGTGGTGGAGCTGGCGAACAAGACGATCGCCGCCGCACGCGGCCGCATCGCGGGCACCCGGCTGCGGCTGGTGGGGCAGCGGCCGCCCGGCCCCGAGCCCGAGTTCGCCGAGTACGACGACGAGCCCGCCGAGGCCGTCGCCGTCGCCGCGCGCATCAAGGAGCTCATCGGCCAGGGGGTGCCGGCGTCGGAGATCGCCGTGCTCTACCGCATCAACGCGCAGTCCGAACGGTTCGAGAACGCGCTCACGGAGGCCGGCATCCCGTACCAGGTGCGCGGCGGCGAGGGCTTCTTCCAGCGGCGCGAGATCCGCCAGGCGGCCGACGCGCTGCGCCGCACCGCCGCGCGCGACGACCTGCCCGAGGGCGGCGACGCCGGGCCGGCGCTGGTGACGCTGGTGCGCGCGGTGCTCGCGCCGCTGGGGCTCACCGAGGCCGAGCCGCCCGGCCAGCAGGCCCGCGAGCGGTGGGCGTCGCTGCGGTCGCTGGTGCAGCTCACCGAGGAGCTGCTGGTGCACGAGCCGAGCCTCACGCTCGACGGGCTGCTGCGCGAGCTGCAGCGCCGCGCCGAATCGCGCCATCCCCCGGTGGTCGAGGGCGTCACGCTGGCGTCGCTGCACGCGGCCAAGGGGCTCGAGTGGGACGCGGTCTTCCTGGTCGGCGTCAACGACGGCATGCTGCCGATCAGCCACGCGCTGGGCGCGGGCGGCGAGCCGGATGACGCCGCCGCCGTCGAGGAGGAGCGCAGGCTGCTGTACGTGGGGATCACCCGTGCGCGCGTGCACCTGGCCGTGTCGTGGGCGCTGGCCCGCAACGAGGGCGGCCGCAAGTCGCGCAGGCGGTCGCGCTTCCTGCACGGGCTGATCCCCGATTCGTCCCCCGCCTCGAAGATCGCCGCCCCGCCGCGCAAGGAGCGCCGCCGGGCACGCTGCCGGGTGTGCGGCAAGGCGCTGGTCGGGGCCACCGACACGAAGCTGGGGCGCTGTGCGGGCTGCCCGTCCGACATCGACGACGCGGTCTTCGCCGCGCTCAAGGACTGGCGCCGCGACAAGTCCCGCGAGCTGTCGGTGCCCGCCTACGTGATCTTCACCGACGCCACGCTCACCGCCATCGCCGAGCAGCTGCCGCGGGGCACCCGCGCGCTCACCGCCATCCCGGGCATCGGGGCGGCCAAGCTCGAGCGGTTCGGCACCGACGTGCTCGCCATCGTCGCGGGCGATCCGCCGCCCAGCCTCGAGGGGGCCGGCGAGCCCGACCCGGCCTGAGGCGCCGCGGCGCTGCGGGCGCGTCAGCTGCCGGGCTCGTCCACCATGTCGGGCGCCCAGCGGCGGATCACCGCGCGGAACGGGGCCTCGGCGTCGAGCTGGCAGAGGATGGCCACCGAGCCGCTGAGCACCCGGTGGATCATGAGGTATTCGGGCGGCAGCGTGAAGGCGCGGCTGGTCTGGAACTCCTTGCCGCGCAGGTTGGTGTACGTCTCGGCGATGCCCTGCATCCACGCGCGGTCGAAGTGGAACGTCTCCTGCCGCAGCGGTTCGACGAAGGGCCGCAGGAAGTGCATGGCGTCGGCGGGGGAGAGGCGGTCGCCGCGGCCCACGTAGCCCGCGATGGTCATGAGCGAGACGAGGTCGTCGGGCCGGTCCTGCACGGCCAGGCGCACCATCTCGGTGAGCACGTCGGGCAGGCCGTCGGGGAGCTCCACGGCGGCGCCGAAGTCGATCACGCCCAGCCGCCCGTCGCCGGTGATCATGAAGTTGCCGGGGTGCGGGTCGGTGTGCATGAGCCCCACCCGCGCGGGCGACGAGAAGTGGAACTCGCACAGCCGCAGCCCGGCCGCGTTGCGCTCCTCGGGGGTGCCGTGGTCGATGATGTGCGACAGCGGGGTGCCCTCGAGCCACTCGGTGACGAGCACCTTGGGCGCGCTGGCCACCACCCGCGGCACGGCGATGAGCGGGTCGTCCGCGAACTCGGCGGCGAACCGGCGCTGGTAGCCGGCCTCGATGCGGTAGTCGAGCTCCTCCTCGGCGCGGGCGGTGAGCTCGTCCACCAGCGCCTTGACGTCGGTGCCCGGGGCGAAGGGCTTGAACACCGGGGTGAGGCGGCGCAGCTGGCGCAGGTCGGAGCGCAGCGCCTCGTCCGCCCCCGGATACTGCACCTTGACCGCGACGGCCCGGCCGTCGGCCCACACCGCCCGGTGCACCTGGCCGATGCTCGCGGCCGCCGAGGGGGTGTCGTCGAAGGTGGCGAACCGCTCGCGCCACCGCGTGCCCAGCTGGCGGTCGAGCACCCTGTGCACGCTGTGCGGGGGCATGGGCGGCGCGTCGCGCTGCAGCTTGGTGAGCGCCTCGCGGTAGGGGCCGGCCAGCTCCTCGGGCATGGCGGCCTCGAACACGCTCATGGCCTGCCCCAGCTTCATGGCGCCGCCCTTGAGCTCGCCGAGGACGGCGAAGAGCTGCTCGGCGGCCTTGGCGGCGAGGTCGGCGCCGACCTCCTCGGCCGTCTGGCCGCTCAGCCGCCGGCCGAGCCCCGCCGCGGCACGTCCGGCGATGCCCAACGGCAGCGACGCGAGCTTGGCGGTACGGGCGGCGCCGTGGCGAGGGATGTCAGACACGGCACCATTGTTCACGATCCGCGCCGGACGGGCCGGGAACGGGCGCCGCGGAGCGTTTCGGTGCGGGCGCGGCGGCGCCGAATGCGGCGGCGCGGCAGCCGCATTCCGGATGCGCGGGCCACGGCGCCGTGCGGATGCGGGCCTCGGCGGCGTCCACCTCGACGAGCGTGTCGAGCCGCGGCGGCGCCGTCGCCCGGCCGTGCGCCGCGGCGCGGCGGCTGAGCAGGAACGCGCGCACCCGCGCGGAGGCCAGGCCCACGGTGGCGGCCACGGTGGGCGGGTCGGCGTGCCCGCTGCGGCCCAGCAGGCGCAGCATCAGCTCGGGCCAGGCCGGGTCGGCGTCGCGCCGGTGCAGGTCGCCGCAGCCCATGCACGCCGTGCGGCCGGGCAGCACCAGCGGGCCCAGGGCCCCCGCGCCGTCGCGCAGGTGCACGTGCAGGTGCGGGGTGGCGGCCTCGTGGAGCAGGCGCTGCACCCGCGGCTCGACGACGATCTGGTCGGCCAGCACCACGAGCTCCGAGGAGAGCGATTCGGCGAGCCGGTCGCCCGCCGCGGGCGTGCCCGAGCAGCGCACGTCGGCCCCGATCGACGGCAGCGCCTCGCGGAGCCTGTCGGACAGCGGGCCGTCGCCGTGCACGGTGACCACCCTGCGGGGCACGCGCGGCTCGGGCCCCAGGCCCAGCAGGCCCGCGCGCGTGAGCTCGTCGAGCACCCCGGCGACGTCGTCGAACGGGATCCGCGTGCGGCGCAGGGCGCGGTCGAGACGCGTCGACCCGTCGAGCATGCGCAGCAGCACGGCCAGCGTGCCGGGCGGCACCGCGTGCGGCGGCCGGACGACGACGGCGCGCTCGGGCGAGATGCCGATCTGCAGCGTGCCGTCGCCGCGCTGCAGCACGGCGAAGCGCGAGTCGAGGCGGGGACGGGAAGCGGCGGTGCGGCGGTCGGCAGGGGCGGTGCGGCGCGCCTGCGCCGTCTGACGGGGCTGCGGCATGCCCCGACAGTGCCACGCCCGCCGCCGCCCGCGGCCCCGCCGGACACGGTTATCCACAGGCCG
This sequence comes from uncultured Mycobacteriaceae bacterium, assembly GCA_964507655.1. Lineage (GTDB taxonomy): Bacteria > Actinomycetota > Actinomycetes > Mycobacteriales > Mycobacteriaceae > Tomitella. Next base: position 9,371 of record CAZDSL010000023.1, read on the forward strand.
GCGAGGGGCGTGACCTGCGTGAGCGCCGCCCAGCGCGATTCGTTCGCCGGCGTTGTCGGCTCGCCGCGCTAGCGTCGTGGGCGTGACCGGGACAGGGGAGATCGAGATCCGCAGGAGCGCACGGCGCACCCGCACCGTCAGCGCGCGCCGCGAGGGCGGCCGCACCGTCATCCTGATGCCGGCGGGGCTGTCGGCGGCGCGGGAGGCGGAGCTGGTGGACGACATGCTCACGCGGCTGGAGCGTTCCGCGCAGCGGCGCAGCCGCCGCGCCGGAATGGGCGACGCCGCGCTCATGGAGCAGGCGCGTGCCGTGTCGGAGCGCTGGCTCGACGGGGCCGCCCGCCCCGCCTCGGTGCGCTGGGTGCCGCCCATGCGCACGCGCTGGGCCTCCTGCACGCCCGCGGAGGGCACCATCCGGGTCAGCGAGGCGGTGCGCCGCTTCCCGCCCTACGTGCTCGAGTACCTGCTCGTGCACGAGCAGGCGCACCTGCTGGTGCCGGGCGGGCACACGGCGCGCTTCTGGGAGCTCGTGCACCGGTATCCGCGCGCCGAGCGGGCCATCGGGTACCTCGAGGCCAGCGCGGCGGGGCTGCCGGGCGGCGATGCGG
>CAZDSL010000023.1:10078-16293 GCA_964507655.1 uncultured Mycobacteriaceae bacterium
CCGCCGTCGCCCGCCTCGCGGCGCTTGCGGTCCTCCTCCTCGAGGCGCAGCACCTCGGCCACCGGGTCGTCCATGCCCGAGGTGTCGCCGCCGATCACGCGGTCGAGGAAGGCGGCCGGGTCGTCGAGGTCGGCGGCGGAGGGGAGCAGGTCGGGGTGGCCCCACACCGCGTCGCGCTTCTCGATGCCGGCATCGCGGGTGAGCCGCGCCCACAGCTCGGCGGCCTCGCGCAGCTTGCGGGGACGCAGCTCGAGGCCCACCAGGTTCGCGAAGGTCTGCTCGGCGGGGCCGCCCGTCGCGCGGCGCCGGCGCAGCGTCTCGCCCATGGCGGCCGTGTCGGGCACCCGCTCGCCCACCGCGGCGTCGACCACCGTCGACACCCAGCCCTCCACCAGGGCGAGCAGCAGCTCCAGCCGGGCCAGCGCCGCCTTCTGCTCGGGGGTGTCGCGCGGCGTGAAGGCGCCCTCCTGGAGCAGGCCCTCGAGCGCGCCGGGGTTCATGAGGGCCGACGGGTCGAGGCCCTGCGCCGCCTCCTCGATGGCGGACATGTCGATGGTGATGCCGCGCGCGTACGCCTCCACCGCGTCGTAGAGGCGCTGCGCCAGCCACGGCACGTGTGCGAAGAGCCGGTGGTGCGCGGCCTCGCGGGCGCTGAGGAAGACGACCACGTCGCGTTGCGGCTTGCCGATGTCCTCGCCCCACGACCGCACCGCGGCCGGCATGAGCACGGCGGTGCCCACGGGCCCCAGCGGCAGGCCGATCTCGGTGGAGGTGAGCACCTCCACCGCCAGCTGCGCCAGGCCCTGCCCCAGCTGCGCGCCGAAGGCCATGCCGCTCATCTGCGTGATCATGCCCATCATCGGGCCCGCCATCTGCGCGGCCTCCTCGGGCAGCGCGTCGGCCCACATCGTGGACATCTGCGTGGCGACGGGATCGCACAGCCGGCGCCAGCTGTCGAAGGTGTAGTCGATCCACTCGGCGGGCGTCCACGCGGCCGTCTTCGTCACGCCCGAGGGGAGGATGGTGGCATCGTCCAGCCACAGCTCGGCCAGCCGCACCGACTGCTCCACGGCGGGCGCGGCGGACGGCGGCACGGGGCCCTCGTGCGGCACCTGCTGGTGCGCGGTGCGCTTGGCCAGCTCGTAGTCGACGGGCGCGCCGGACTCGCCGGAGGCCATGGCGCCGCCCATGCCGCTGAGCATCTGGCCGAACTGCGAGAGCATCTGGCCGAGCATCGCCGGATCGAACTCCTGCCCGCCCGGCCCCTGGGCGCCGCCGGGCAGCCCGAACATGCCGAAGCCGAACGGCGAGCCGCCACCGGCCCCCGCGCCGCCGGGGCCGGTGCCGCCGGAACCGGACGCGCCGCCCGACCCGGCCCCGCCGCCGCGTTCGCGGTCGTCGCCGGAGTCGTCGGAGTCGTCGGGATTCGAGAAGCCGAACGGGACGTCGCTCATGCCTCAACGGTACAAGCTCCCTGCGCCGCAGGGCCCGTTCGCGGCGGCCGTCACGCTCACGGCGAACACGCCCCGCGCGCCCTGGCGCCCGTGCCCCCGCGGCGCCCGCTATATCGTGGGCCGAGTGAGTCGACGCATCCTGACGCTGATCGCGCTGTTCGTACCGCTGGTCGTGCTGGTGGTGCTCGGCTTCACCGTGCGGGTGCCGTTCGTGGCGATGGGCCCCGGCCCCACCTTCAACACGCTGGGCGAGGTCAGCCTGCAGTCGGCGGACGGCGAGGTGGACCGGGTCCCGGTGGTCGACGTCTCGGGCCGCCCGGTGGACCCCACCACGGGGCACCTCAACATGACGACGGTGGCGGTGCGGGACAGGCTCACGCTCTTCGACGCGCTCGGGCTCTGGGCCGGCGGCGGCAACGGCGTCGTCCCGCGCGACGAGGTGTACGCGCCCGGCAAGTCGCAGGACGAGATCCAGCAGCAGAACCAGGCCGACTTCAGCCAGTCGGAACGCAGCGCCGAGACGGCGGCGCTGCACCACCTGGGCCTCATGCAGGTCACCGTCAAGCAGGTGGTCCAGCACAGCGGGGCGGAGGGCGTGCTCGAGCCGGGCGACGTGATCGTGGCGGTCGACGGCACGCCGGTGACGTCGAACGCGGGCCTGACCGGCCTCATCGCGGCGCATGCGCCCGGCGACGAGGTGACGGTGGCGTTCCGGCGCGGCGACACCGAGAAGACCTCGGCCGTGATGCTCTCGCAGCCGTCCGACCCCTCACGCGAGGGCGGGGTCCTCGGCGTCACCGTGGCGGAGGAGGCGCCGGCCGACCTCGACGTCACCTTCAACCTCACCGACATCGGCGGCCCCTCGGCGGGGCTGATGTTCTCGCTGGCGCTGGTCGACAAGCTCAGCCCCGGCGAGCTCAGCGGCGGGGCGTTCGTCGCCGGCACCGGCACCATCGACCCGACCGGCAAGGTGGGGCCCATCGGCGGCATCCCCTACAAGATGCGCGCGGCGCGGGACGCCGGCGCCACCGTGTTCCTCGTGCCCGCGGGCAACTGCTCCGAGGCCGAGCGCCACGCGCCCGACGGGCTGACGCTGGTCAAGGTCGACACGCTCGACGACGCGATCGGGGGGCTGCAGGCGCTCGGGGCGGGCGCCCCGGCCCCGCACTGCTGACGGGCGCCCCGGGACCGCGCCCCGGGACCGCGCCGCCGGCCGGGACGCGGGCCAGGCGCCGCCGGCGCCCCGCGGAGTCCCGCCGTCAGAAGTCGTCGTCGGGCGCGTCCGCGTCGAAGGTGGCCCGCAGCGCGTCGAGCAGGTCGTCGCCGAGGCCCTCGTAACGCAGCAGCCGCACGCCGTCGCCCGCCCCCTCGTCGCCGTCGGCCGCCGGATCGTCGCCGGGGTGCAGCTGCAGCAGGCACAGCCCGGGGCCCTCGCGCAGGGCGGCGGCGTAGATCCGGGCCGCGCGGCGCTCGGGATGGCCGGCCGCGGACGAGGGGTCGGCCCCCGGCGGCAGCACCACGATCTCGCGCACCAGCAGGCACCCGGCCACCGCGTCGGGCCACGTGACGCCCGCGAGGATCTCGCCGAGCGCCGCGGGGTGCAGGGCCGCGTCGTCGTAGAGGGGCGCCTGCTCGACGGGGGTGAGGCCGGCGGCGTCGAGGCTGCCCAGCAGCGCGGGGTCGGTCTCGGCGAGCACGGCCGTGGGGACCAGCGCGAACATGCGGGGCGGCTCGCCCCACGGGTCGCCCTCGGCGGTGAGGTACTCGGCGACCTCACGGATGCAGTGTCCGAGTTCGTCTGCACCGTGGGAGGCGTGCGGGGTGCTCATGCGCCCATCCTCGCACCCCGCGCGGGAACCCCCGGGGCCGCCCGCACGTTGGACGGGTGACCGCCGCCCCGCGCTGGCAGGGGCGGTTCCGTAGAGTCGGAGCCGGTCATCGACGGTGCGATGTGGATGGAGAGTCATTCGTGAGCGTGCGGCCGCCCGGCAGTGTCCCCCGCCTGTCCCGAAGGTCCAGGATCCTCATCGGGATCGGGGTGCTGATCATCCTGCTCCTGCTGGTGGGTCCGCGCTTCGTGGACACCTACATCAGCTGGGAGTGGTTCGAGCACGCCGGCTTCAGCTCGGTGTTCACCACCATGCTGTGGACGCGCATCATCACCTTCCTCGTGGTCGCGCTGGTGGTGGGCGGCATCATCTTCGCCGCGATCCTCCTCGCGTACCGCATGCGGCCGGTGTTCGTGCCCATGGCGGGGGAACACGACGTGCTCGCCCGCTACCGGGCGCTGGTGATGTCGCGCCGCAAGACGTTCGCGCTGGCCCTGCCGGTGCTGGTGGGCGTCATCTGCGGCCTGGTGGCGCAGGGCCAGTGGCAGATGATCCAGCTGTTCCTGCACTCGCAGCCGTTCGACGACGCGATGAACGATCCGCAGTTCCACAAGAACATCGGCTTCTACGCGTTCGAGCTGCCGTTCATCAAGTTCGTGCTGAGCTGGCTGTTCGTCGCGATCATCGTCGCGTTCTTCGCCTCGCTGTTCACGCACTACCTCTTCGGCGGCATCCGCCTGGCCGGGCGCTCGGGCAACCTCACCCGCGCCGCCCGCGCGCAGCTCGCCGTCATCGCCGGCGTCTTCCTGCTCACCAAGGCGGTGGCCTACTGGTACGACCGCTACTCGCTGCTCTCGAGCACCGACAAGTACCCCACCTTCACCGGCGCCGGCTACACCGACATCAACGCGGTGCTGCCCACCAAGATCATCCTGCTGGCCATCGCGGTGATCTGCGCGGCGGTGTTCTTCGCGTCGATCGTGCTGCGCGACCTGCGCATCCCCGCGCTGGCCACCGCGCTGATGGTCTTCTCGTCGGTGATCATCGGCGCGGTGTACCCGCTGATCGTCGAGCAGTTCTCGGTCAAGCCCAACGCGGCGCAGAAGGAATCCGAGTACATCAAGCGGAACATCACCGCCACGCGCGACGCCTACGGCATCACCAGCCAGAACGTGCAGTACGTCGACTACGCCGGCGTGGGTTCGCAGAGCCCGCAGGACGTGCCCGCCGACAGCACCACCATCGAGAACCTGCGCCTGCTCGATCCGAACGTCCTCTCGCCCACGTTCACCCAGCAGATGCAGCTGAAGAACTTCTACGGCTTCCCCAAGACGCTCAACGTCGACCGCTACCAGGTGGACGGGCAGATGCGCGACTTCATCGTCGCCGCGCGCGAGCTCAACCCGCAGAGCCTCACCGGCAATCAGACCGACTGGATCAACAAGCACACCGTGTACACGCACGGCAACGGCTTCGTCGCGGCGCAGGCCAACACGGTGCGCACCGGCGACGACTCCGACGGCAACAGCGACTCGGGCGGCTACCCCGTCTACCAGGTCAGCGACCTGAGCACCGAGCCCAGCATCCCGGCGCTCAAGGTGGACAATCCGCGCATCTACTTCGGCGACCTCATCTCCGACACCTCGGAGGACTACGCCATCGTCGGCGCCGCGGGCTCGGCCCCGCGCGAGTACGACTCCGAATCGGGCGAGCGCTACACCTACGACGGCGCCGCCGGCGTCCCCATCGGCGGCTGGTTCAACAGGCTCGCGTTCGCGGTCAAGTACACCGAGCGCAACCTGCTGTTCTCCGACGCCATCGGCGACGATTCGAAGATCCTGTTCAAGCGCGACCCCCGCGAGCGCGTCAAGGAGGTCGCCCCCTGGCTGACCACCGACACGACGGCGTACCCGGCGGTGGTCGACGGCCGCATCCAGTGGATCGTCGACGGCTACACCACCCTGGAGAACTACCCCTACGCGCAGCGCAGCTCGCTGGCCGGCCTCATGTCCGACAGCATCGACGCGGCCACCGGCCGGCGCCTGCCGCAGAAGGAGGTCTCCTACATCCGCAACTCGGTGAAGGCCACGGTCGACGCGTACGACGGCACCGTCACCCTCTACCAGGTGGATGATTCCGACCCGGTCCTCAAGGCGTGGATGTCGGCGTTCCCGGGTGTGGTCCAGCCGGAGAGCGCGATCACCCCGGAGCTGCGCTCGCACTTCCGTTACCCCGAGGATCTGTTCAAGGTGCAGCGCGAGATGCTCGCCAAGTACCACGTCGACGACCCCAACGAGTTCTTCACCAACAACGCGTTCTGGTCGGTGCCCAGTGACCCGACGGTGGACAGCGACGCCAACCAGCCGCCGTACTACGTGCTGCGCGGCGATTCGGAGACGGCCGAGCCGCAGTTCGACCTGACCAGCCCCATGCGCGGCTACCAGCGCGAGTTCCTGTCGGCCTACATCTCGGTGTCGTCCGACCCGAAGGACTACGGCAAGTTCACGGTGCTGCAGCTGCCCACGAACACCCAGACCCAGGGTCCGGGCCAGATGCAGAACTCGATGACCTCCGACTCCAAGGTGTCGCAGGACATCGCGCTGCTCGGCCAGACGAACACGCTCAAGTTCGGCAACCTGCTCACGCTGCCCATCGCCGACGGCGGCATCCTCTACGTCGAGCCGGTGTACACCGAGCAGAAGTCCACCTCGAGCAACACCTTCCCCCGGTTGTCGCGGGTGCTGATGAGCTACACCGACCCCAACGGTGTGGTGAAGGTGGGCTACGCCCCCTCGGCGTCCGAGGCGCTCAAGCAGATCTTCGGCGACGGCGTGGCGAACCTCGCGACCCGTCAGGTCGATCAGGGCGGCGCGCCCGTCGAGCCGGCGCCCAGCGGGTCCGGCGGGCAGGAGGGGCAGCAGGCGGGCGAGCC
>CAZDSL010000024.1:0-12395 GCA_964507655.1 uncultured Mycobacteriaceae bacterium
TACACCCGCGCGAGGTTGCCGGCGAGGATCGCGTCGAGCGTCTTGTCCTCGAGGCCCAGCCGGCCGAGCGCCTCGACGTTGCGCCGCGCGCCGGGCACGCCGGGCCAGTCGGTGCCGAAGATCATCTTCTTGGCGATCCGCTCGAACGGGTAGGCGCTGTAGTACTCGGGCAGCTTCTTGGGGGGCAGGCCCGCGAGCTCCAGCCACACGTTGTCGCGGCTCTGCGCCAGGAACGCCGCCGCCGAGTACCACCAGCCGCGGCCGCCGTGCGCGAAGACGAAGTCGAGCTCGGGGAAGTGGTCGATGGCGTCGAGGTACAGCTCGGGGTTGCCGTAGCGGGTCTGCGAGCCGGGGAAGCTCGAGGTGCCGGAGTGGAAGATCACGGGGATGCGCCGCTCGACGGCGCGCGCGTAGACGGGGAACAGCTCCTTGTCGCCCGGGTCGAAGCAGCCGTGCACCGGGTGCAGCTTGAGCGCCACGGCGCCCAGGTCCAGTTGCCGTTCGAGCTCGTCGACCAGCGGGAAGTGCAGGTGCGGGTTGAGGTTGGCCACGGGATGGAACCGGCGCGGATTGTGCCGCACCAGCGGAAGCAGGTCGTCGAACGGCTGGATGCCCGTGGCGCGGGGGCTGTACTCGCAGAACAGCAGCGCATGGTCCACGCCCTGCTCCTCGAAGAGCGCGTCGAGCAGCTCGGGGACGGGGTCGCCGGCGTCGTCGTAGGCGCTGCGCCAGGGGTGGTCGCCGCTGAAGGTGTCGGCCCAGTCGAGCCAGGCGGGCCGCAGCGTGCTCAGCCGGGGGGCGTGCACGTGCGCGTCCACCACCAGTCGTCCGTCGATCATGGGCGTCGCCTTCCGTGGGGTGCGGTTCTCGACAGTCTACAAGAAACCTGCGAATGGTGGTGAATTTGTAGAATATCCGGCGCGGGCGTGCCGTCGGGCGGGGCCGCCCCCGGCGGGGGATCCGCGGGCGGACGGCCGAATCCGCCCCGCTCGGCGCGGGGCACGAGCGGGGCGGGGTGCGGGGGCGGGCGCGGGCGTCAGGCGTGGCCCGCGGCCTCGACCTGGTCGAACTCGACGCCGTGCGGCGCGTGCTGCGGCTCGACGGCCTTCATCAGCCGCTCGTAGGCCAGGTAGTAGATGGGGAACGCCGAGGCCAGCGCGAACCAGCCGACGGCCTTGCCCAGCCATGCGGTGTCCGTGTTGAGCAGCGCGAGGCCCAGGAACAGCTCGAGCCCGATGAGGAAGACGAACGCCAGGATGATCGGGGTGGCGCGGGTGCGCACGGCGGGCACGGCCAGCATGAGCGACGGGATGATCAGCATGAACGACCACCACGCGCGGGCGTTGGTGTTGCCGAGGCTGTTGATCGAGAGCAGGAAGAACCCGATCAGCCAGATCCCGTAGGTCATGAGCAGGTTGCCCAGGTAGTTGTCCTTGCGCAGCACGGCGATGATGCCGCCCAGCGTCTGCCCGATGCCGCCGACGAGCAGGCCGAACACGAGCGCGCCCTTGGCGTCGTGGTCCACCACCTCGGCGATGAACACCCAGGTCAGGGCCAGGCCGAAGGTGAACAGGGCGGCGCCTCCCGGGTCGCCGATGATGTGGCCGAGGCCGGTCGACTCCTTGCGTGGAGCGGAGATGGTGGTGGTCATGGGTCCTCCGGTGCGTTGCGGCCGACGGGCGGCGCGGATGGGGCCGGCCGCCGCGGCGCGCAAGGGATGGGTGCCGGGTGTGCGGCCGCTCCGGGGCGATGCCCGGGGCGACGGCCGTGGGTGGGGGCGCGGGCCGTGCGGTCGCCGCGCCGGGGGTGCCCGCGGCGCCTGCGGAGGGAACCCCTCGGGGCGTTCCGTCTACATGTGCGCTACGTGGCGTGTGAGAAGTGTAGACCAAATCTGTCGTGAAGTACATCACAAGAATCCGGCGCGATCGTCCCGCCTGACGGGACGCCCGGTCCGGTGCCCGGGGCGCGGTTGCACACTGCGCGGGTCGCGCCCCCGACGGGGTGCGAGTCCGGTTCCGCCGGAATGCGATTCGGAAAACCTCGAGAGAAAGGCGCCCGTGCACAACACCGATCGATCCCCCCTCGCCCTGCGGCGTCACGCGCTGGGGCGGCGCTTCATGAGCTGCGCCGCCGCCCTCGCAGTGACCGCCGGCGCGGCGGCCTGCTCCAGCGGGGCGGCCGACGACGAGCCGCCGGCCGCGCCCGCCGCCGGCACCCTGCTCACCCACACCCCCCTGCACACGGCCGCGGCGCTGCCCAGCGCGTCGGGCGCCGAGCTCATCACCTACGCCTCGCAGGACGGCGACGGCGACCCGATCGTCGTCTCGGGCACCGTGTCGCTGCCCTCCACCCCGCCGCCCGACGGCGGCTACCCCGTGCTCAGCTGGGCCCACGGCACCAGCGGCTACGCCGACATCTGCGCCCCCTCGCAGGACACGGCGGACGGGCCCGACCACGACTACTTCGCCGGCATCACCGAGACCCTGGACCGGTGGGTCCAGCGCGGCTACGCGGTGGTGCAGACCGACTACGAGGGCCTCGGCACCCCGGGCGGCCACACGTACATGAACGGCACGAGCGCGGCGCACACCGTCACCGACATCGTGCGGGCGGCGCGCCGGCTCGACGGGCGCATCGGCAGCGACTGGGTGGTGATGGGGCACAGCCAGGGCGGGCAGGCGGCCCTGTTCACCGCGCAGGACGCGCCCGCCCGGGCACCGGAGCTGCACCTCGAGGCGGCCGTGTCGATCGCCCCCGGCGGCACGACGCTGCGCGACACCGTCGGCTACATCCGCGCGGGCGGGCCCGGCGCCGAGGCCGCGGAGGCGTTCCTGCCGATCATCCTGCTCGGCGCCGAGGCGGCCGACCCGTCCATCGACGCCGGCGCGCTGCTCACCGACACCGCGCGCCCCATGCTCACCGCGACGCGCACCGGCTGCCTGGCCCAGATCCGGGAGACGAAGACCGTGCCCCCCGGCCAGGTGTTCCGGCCCGACGCCGACCTGGCGCCGCTCACCGACTACCTGGCCCGCCAGGAGCCGGGCGCGGTGACGCCCGCCGTGCCGACGATGATCGCGCAGGGCACCGGCGACACCGTGGTGCAGCCCGCCGCGACGGACACGCTCGCCGCGCAGCTGTGCGCCAAGGGCCCGATCGACTACCGCACCTACGAGGGGCAGGACCACCGCGGCGCCGTGCCGGCCTCGGACGCGGACGCGGTGGCCTTCATCGACGCGGCCCGGGCCGGAGAGCCGACGCCGTCCACCTGCGGGTAGCGGCGCGCGGGCCGGCCGGGCCACCGCCGCGGGCCGGCCCGCCGCGGGCCGTCAGATCCCGGCGGTCTGCGGCACCCCCGTGAACCGGCGCCGCAGCTCGCGCTTGAGCACCTTGTGGCTGGGGCCCAGCGGCAGCGCCGGCACCACCTCGATGCGGCGCGGATACTTCTGCCGGCCGAGGTGCTCGCGCGCATAGGCGAGCACCTCGGCCGCGTCGACGGTGCCGCCCTCGCGGGGCACCACCACGGCGCACACCTCCTCGCCGTACTCGTCGCTGGGCAGGCCGATCACCGCCGCCTGCGCCACCTCCGGGTGCCGCATGAGCACCTCCTCGACCTCGCGCGGGTAGACGTTGTAGCCGCCGCGGATGATGAGGTCCTTCTTGCGGTCGACGATGGAGACGAAGCCGTCGTCGTCCTTGACGCCGATGTCGCCGGTGCGGAACCAGCCGTCGATCAGCGCCTTCGCGGTGGCCTCGGGCCGGCCCTCGTAGCCGGTGAACACGTTGTGGCCGCGGACCACCACCTCGCCGCGCTCGCCGGCGGGGAGCAGCACGATGGCGTCGTCCACCTCGGCGTCGGCGATCTCCACGTCGACGCCCCAGATGGAGTGGCCGATGGTGCCGGGCCGCACGCCGAACGCGGGCTGGTTGACGGCCGCGGTGGGCGAGGTCTCCGAGAGGCCGTAGCCCTCGTAGACGGTGGTGTCGAAGGCATCCTCGAACGCGGTGAGGGCCGCGACCGGCAGCGACGCCCCGCCCGAGATGCACATGCGCAACGGCGCCCCGGCGGGCGTGCCCCCGCGGTGCGCGGCCTCGGTGAGCCGGATGAACATGGTGGGCACGCCGAAGAAGGCCGTCACCCGCTCGCGGCGCATCAGCGCGATCGCCTCGTCGGCGTCGAACCGGGGCTGCAGCACCAGCGTGGCGCCCACCCGGAACGTCGAGTTCATCGACACCGTCTGGCCGAAGGTGTGGAACAGCGGCAGGCAGCCGAGCACGATCTCGTCGCGCTGGAACGGGTTGGCGTCGAATGCGTTGACCGTGGCGCACATGACGAGGTTGAGGTGCGTGAGCAGGGCGCCCTTGGGGGTGCCGGTGGTGCCGGAGGTGTAGAAGAGCACGGCGATGTCCTCGGGGCCGCGCGTCGCGTAGCTGCGGACGGGCCCGGTGTCCTCGGGGGCGTGGGCGGAGAGGATGCGCGCGCCCGCGGCGGCGGCGGCCTCGCGCGCCGTGCCGTCGGGTTCGTCGGGCACGATGAGCAGCCGCGCGCCCGAGTCGGTGAGCATGTGCGTGATCTCCTCGGCGCGCAGCATCACGGGCACCGGCACCACGGTGGCGCCCGCGGTGAGCACCCCGTAGTAGGCGCGCACGAACTCGACGGTGTTGGGGCACAGGATCGCCACCCGCTGGCCCGGCCGCACGCCCTGGTCCAGCAGGTGCTGCGCGTAGACGCGGGCCTCGCGCCACATCTGCGCGTAGGTCAGCCGCCGGTCGCCCTCGATCACCGCGGTCTTGTCGGGGACGCGGCGGGCGGGTTCGGCCAGGATCGTGGCGAGCGACAGTGTGGACATAGGCGGGGCGCCCTCCCGGTGCGAAGTGATGTGAACCACTCCAGCATGACCTTCCGTCCCGGCGGAGCGCCAAGAGCGATGCGCTATGGGTCCCTTAGCGCGGGCCGATGGGGGTGGGCGGCTGCGACCCATAGGTTGCGGCTATCCCTCCGTGAGCCGCCGCGACTTTGCGCAGTGACGTGGATCACTGATGGCATGGGTCGCACCACACCGGGGTCGCGGCACGAGGAATCGCCGTCGACCTTCATCTCTGCAGCGAGGAGCACCCATGACCGTCATCGACACCGCCGCCCCGCGCGTCGCGGCGCCTCACCGCGCCCCGGCCGAGGCCTCGGCGATCGTCAGCGCCTCCACGGCCACCGCCGCCGCCCCGAGCCGGCTCATCGATCCCACTCCGGTGGCCGTGGGTCTGCTCGCGATGCAGCTCGCGGTGTTCGCGATCCGCTGGATCGGCGCGTCGGCGGGGCACCTGGGCACGGAGTCGATGGCGACGGCGCTGGCCATCGCGACGCTGGTGGCGGGCGGTGCGCAGCTGCTGGCCGGGATCGTCGGCATCGTGCGTGGCGACAAGTACGTCTCGCACGTCGCCGCCGTGGTGGGCCTGTGGATGCTGGGCCTGTACTTCCTCACCACCGACGAGGGCATGGAGCCGGCCTCGGTGGGCTGGTACAACATCTCGCTCGCCGTGCTGCTGGTGATCTTCATGGCGCCGGCCGTGGCGCACCGGATGCACTCGTTCGTCTGCGCGCTCGGGTCGATCAGCGCGGTGCTGCTGCTCTCGGGCCTGGGGTTCCTGGCGCTGCAGTCGGCCGAGGGCGCGGGGCCGGGGGCCGACCTCTCCACGGCGGCCGGGTTGCTGAACGCGTCGGGCTGGCTGGCGCTGATCGGCGCCGCGAGCCTGCTGTGGATCATGGCGAAGACCCTCTACGCCGAGTCGGGGCTGTTCGGCGCGGGGTCGGGCGAGCAGGCCGGCGCCCCGGAGGCGTCGGCCTGAGCCTCCGCGGAGGCCGTCGCCAGCGCCACGAACGCGGCGCCGGCCGGGGAGAGCGCGTCGGGCCGGTAGGCCAGCCCGAAGCCGCGCTCCAGGGGCGGGTCGGTGCGCCGCAGCACCGCCCGCCCCCGCGCGTACTGCACCAGCGAGTGCTCCAGCAGCGTGCCGCCGACGCCCGCGAACACCAGCGCGGACCACTGGGCGCGGTGCTCGGTGAGCACGGCGACCCGCGGGCGCGTGCCGCCCTGGCGGATCGTCGCGGCGAACTCGTCGGCCACCGACGTGCCGCGCGGCGCGAAGACCATGGGGATGTCGGGCAGCCCGGCCAGCGGCACGGGCCCCTCGGGCAGCTCCGTGCCGGGCGGATAGGCCAGCCAGTACTCCTGCCGTCCCAGCGGCAGCACCGCGATGGCCTCGCCGTCGCCGCCCGGGCCGCCCGGCTCGAGCGGCAGGTGCGCCGCCACGAACTCGCAGTGCCCGTCGCGCAGCATCCCCACGGCGTCGCGCTCGTCGTGCAGCGTGCCGAAGTGGATCGCCACCTGCGGATTTCCGCGCCGGAACGCGGAGAGGAGCTCGACGATGACGCCCGAGGCGATGGCCGGGAACGCGAGGATGTCGAGGCGGCCGGTGAGCGTGCCCGAGTGCGGGGCGAGCTGGTCGCGCGCGGCGGCCGTGTCGCGCACCATCTGCCGGGCCGGGCCCAGCATCGCCCGGCCGGCGGCGCTGAGCATCATGCCGCGGCCCAGCCGGTGGAACAGCGCCGTGCCCAGCTCGCGCTCCAGCCGGCGCAGCGACTGCGACACCGACGGCTGCGCGACGCCCAGCGCGGTGGCGGCGCCGCCGATGCTCTCGTGCTCGGCCACCGCGAGGAAGTACTCCACCTGGCGCAACTCCACGGCGTCAGCGCCCCGACCAGTCGCGGGCGACCGACGCGAACGCGGCCGCGGCGGGCGAGGGGCGGCCTGGGCGCAGCGTCAACCCCACCCTCCGGTGCAGCGGCGGGTCGAGGGGACGCACGGCCAGGCCGGGAAGCGCGGCGGCGGCCAGCCGGCGCGGCAGCACCGTCCCGCCCGCCCCCGCCAGCACCAGCTCACGGGTGGCGGTGGAGTGGTCGCAGTCGATCACCGACCCGGGCGCGCGGCGCTCGGCCCCCGCGCCCGCCAGGCCGGCGTGCACCGCGTCGCCCAGGTCCAGCACCAGCGGGACGTCCGCCAGCCGTGCGCGGGGCACCGGATCGGGCAGAGCATCGGCGAGGCCGAGGGGCAGCGCCAGCACCAGCTCCTGTTCGCACAGCGGCAGCGCGCGGGGATCGCCGTCGGGCACGTCCTGCAGCGCCAGCTCGGCGTCGCCGCGGCGCATGGTGGCGGCCACGTCGTCGGGGCCGTCGGCGTCGAGCACGCGCACCGTCACCCCCGGGTGGCGCGCGCGGAACGCGCCGATGAGGCTCACCAGCGGATCGACGGCGAACGCCGCGTAGGTGACCACGTCCACCCGGCCGGCGTGGAGGGTGCGCACCGCCTCGACGCGGGCGCGGGCGCGGTCGGCGTCGGCGAGGATGCGGCGGGCGGCGGTGTCGAACCCCCGGCCCGCGTCGGTGAGCCGCAGCCGCCCGCCGGTGCGGTCGAACAGCGCCACGCCCAGGCGCCGCTCGAGCGAGCGGATCGACTGCGACAGCGACGGCTGCGAGATGTAGAGGGCGGCGGCGGCCTTGGTGACGCCGCCGTGATCGACGACGGCGACGAAATAGGCGACCGACTGCAGATCCACTCCGTCATGCTAGATCGGCGGCCGACGCGATCCGGGGCCGCCGGAGGGAGACGACACGATGGGTGATGCCGTGCGGGTGGAGGACCGGGGCGCGGTGCGGGTGCTCACGCTCGACCGGCCGCGCCGCCGCAACGCGCTCGACCTGGACGATCGGCGCGACGTCATCGCCGCGATCGGGGAGGCGGAGCGCGCCCCCGGCTGCCGGGCCGTCGTGCTCACCGGCGCGGGCGGGGTGTTCTCGGCGGGCGGCGACATCCGCTCGATGTCGCAGGACCCCGAGGTGGCGGCGCTGCGGCTCGACGTGGTCAACGAGCTGGCGCGCGCGGTGGCGACCTCGCCGCTGCCGCTGGTGGCGGCCGTCGAGGGCGGGGCGTTCGGGCTGGGCCTCGCGCTCGCCGCGGCGTGCGACTTCGTGGTGGCGGCGCGCGACGCCCGCTTCGTCGCGTCGTTCGCGCGGCTGGGGCTCACCGCCGACACGGGCCTGGCCTGGTCGCTGGCGCAGCGGGTGGGGCCGGGCCGGGCGAAGGAGCTGATCCTGCTGGCCGACGAGGTGCCCGCCCCCGAGGCGCACAGGATCGGCCTGGTCAGCGCGCTGGCCGAGCCGGGCGAGGCGCTGGAGCGCGCGATGGCCGTGGCCGGGCGGCTGGCCGCCGCGGCACCCGGGGCGGTGGCCGGCACCAAGCGGATCTTCGCCGCCACCGCGGGCGGGCTCGAGGAGGTGCTGGCCGAGGAGAAGAGGGTGCAGGTGGGGCTGCTGGCGGGCGACGACTTCGCCGAGGGGCGCGACGCGTTCCTCGTCGGGCGACCGCCGCGGTTCGGGCCGCGGGCGTGACGGAGGCGCGCGCGTCCATCGGCGGCGCCTATGCCCGTCCGCACGCCGAACGTATTGGACGGGCACGGGTGCCGCGCGCAATCTGGATGCCATGACGACGACTCCCGGCCCCGCCACGCCCGCCGACGCGCCGCCCGCCCCCGAGGTGGACGAGGACGACTTCCGCGCCATCCTCGCCCAGACGCGCGAGTTCGTGCGCACCGCGGTGCTGCCGCGCGAGCGCGAGATCGCCGACGCCGACGCCATCCCCGACGATCTGCGCGCGCAGGCGAAGGCGATGGGCCTGTTCGGCTTCGCGATCCCGCAGCGCTGGGGCGGCCTCGGCCTGGACCTGCGCCAGGACGTGGAGCTGGCGATGGAGCTCGGCTACACCACCCTGTCGCTGCGCTCGATGTTCGGCACCAACAACGGCATCGCCGGGCAGGTGCTGGTGGGCTTCGGCACCGACGCGCAGCGCGAGCGGTGGCTCGAGCCCATCGCGACGGGCGAGGTGGTCGCGTCGTTCGCGCTCACCGAGCCCGGGGCGGGGTCCGACCCCGCCGGGCTGCGCACCCGCGCCGAACGCGACGGCGACGACTGGGTGATCACCGGCGAGAAGTGCTTCATCACCAACGCCCCGGTGGCCGACCTGTTCATCGTCTTCGCCCGCACCCGCCCGGCCGACGCGTCCGGCCCCGGCATCGCCGTGTTCCTGGTGCCCGCCGACGCGCCCGGCGTCTCGGTGGGCGTCAAGGACCGGAAGATGGGGCAGGAGGGCTCGTGGACGGCGCCGGTGACCCTCGACGGCGTGCGCGTGCCCGCCGAGGCGCTGGTGGGCGACAGCGAGGACGTGGGCTTCCGCGCGGCGATGACGTCGCTGGCGCGCGGGCGCGTGCACGTGGCGGCGCTGGCGGTGGGCCAGGCGCAGCGGGCGCTGGACGAGTCGGTGGCGCACGCGGCCACGGCCACGCAGGGCGGCACCGTGATCGGCGAGTTCCAGCTGGTGCAGGCGATGCTGGCCGACCAGCAGACGGGCGTCGCCGCCGGCCGGGCCCTGGTGCGCGACGCCGCCGCCAAGTGGGTCTCGGGCGAGGACCGGCGCACGGCCCCGTCGGTGGCCAAGCTGTACTGCACCGAGATGGCCGGCAAGGTGGCCGACCTGGCGGTGCAGGTGCACGGCGGCACCGGCTACATGCGCGACGTGCCCGTGGAGCGCATCTACCGCGACGTGCGGCTGCTGCGGCTCTACGAGGGCACCAGCGAGATCCAGCGGCTGATAATCGGGCGCGGGCTGGTGCGGCGGGCGCGCAAGGGGCTCTAGCCGGCTGTGCCCGGCCGTCACGCCTCCTGCAGCTCCTTGATGACGATCTTCTTCTGCGCCATCATCGCCTGGATCTGCGCTGGGCGGACCAGCAGCTCGTCGAGGTTCGCGGGCACGATCTGCCAGCTCACGCCGAAGCGGTCCTTGCACCAGCCGCACTGCTCCGCCTCGGGCACGTGCGAGAGCGCCGCCCAGTAGCGGTCGATCTCGTCCTGCCCGTCGCACGGGACCACGAACGACACGGCCTCGCTGAAGGTGAAGATCGGGCCGCCGTCGAGGCAGGTGAACGGCGTGCCGCGCAGCACGAACCGGCCCTGCAGCACCTTGCCGGTCATGCCGGTGAAGTGCACGTCCAGCGACTCGTCGGGGTATTCGGTGATGTCGACGATCCGCGAATCGGGGAAGACGGACACGTAGTACTCCATGGCCTCGCGCGCCTGCTCCTCGAACCACAGGCACGGTTGCACGGAGGTGATGGGATCGGTGCTCATGACGGGCTCCTCGGTGGTGGTGGGTGATCGGCCCCCGGTCTGACGCCGGATGCCGGAGCGGGTTCACGCCATGCCGGCGGCCTCCAGGTCCATGTGGAAGACCTCCCACAGATGGCCGTCCGGGTCGCGGAAGACGCGCATGTACATGGGGCCGTCCTCCATGGGCTTCCCGGAGTCGGCGGCGCCCGCCTCGGCGGCCCGGTCGCACAGCGCGTCCACCTCGTCGCGGCCGCCGGCGTCCAGCGCCATGATCACCTCGGTGCCCGCGTGCTCGCGGGTGTCGTGGAACCCGTGGAAGAAATCGGTGCGCAGCAGCATGACGTTGGCGAGCTCGTTGATCACCAGGCAGGCGGCGCGCTCGTCGGTGAACCGCTCGTCGAAGGTGAAGCCGAGCGCCGTCCAGAACTTCTGGGCACGGGCGACATCGGCGACGGGCAGGTTGGGGAAGAGCATGCGGGGCATGGGGGATCCTCTCCTCGGAGGCCGCGTCGCACCGGGATGCGGCGGCGGCGTGGTCGTGTGCATGGGTGGACCGGCCGCGGCGCGGGAACTCATCGCCGCAGCCCTTTACCGGGCGGCGGGGGCACGGCAGAATCGGGGACAGGGAGGCCGCCATGACCGCGACCGGTTCGACCACCGCGCCCGCCGTGCAGCACGCCGCCGGCGCCGCACCCGCCGGAGCCGATGCGCCCGACTTCACCGCCGTCGCCGCCCGGTACCGGCGCGAGCTGCTCGCGCACTGCTACCGCATGACGGGCTCGGCACAGGAGGCCGAAGACCTGGTGCAGGAGACGTACCTGCGCGCCTGGCGCTCGTACGGGGCCTTCGAGGGGCGCTCGTCGGTGCGCACCTGGCTGTACAAGATCGCCACCAACGTGTGCCTCACGAGCCTCGAGGGCCGCGCCCGCCGCCCCCTGCCCACCGGGCTGGGCACGGCCGACGCCCGCGCCGACGACGAGCTGGTGGACGACCGCGAGATCCCCTGGCTCGAGCCGATCCCCGACGCCGCCGTGGAGGTGGACCGCCGCGAGTCGATCCGCCTCGCCTTCATCGCCGCGCTCCAGCACCTGCCGGCCCGGCAGCGGGCGGTGCTGATCCTGCGCGACGTGCTGCGCTGGTCGGCCAAGGAGACGGCGGCGGCGCTGGGCACCACCCCGGTGGCCGTGAACTCGGCGCTGCAGCGTGCGCACCGGGAGATGCGCGGGGCCGATCTGAGCGACGACGCCGCCGCCCCCGCGCTCGACGCCCGCCGCAGGCGCCTGCTCGACGCGTATGTGGATGCGTTCTGGCGCAAGGACATCGACGCGATCGTCGGCATGCTCACCGAGGATGCCGTGTGGGAGATGCCGCCGTTCACCGGCTGGTACGCGGGGCCGCAGACCATCGGCGAGCTCATCGGCACGCGCTGCCCCGGCGGCCCGCACGACATGCCGATGCTCGCCACCAGCGCCAACGGCCAGCCCGCGTTCGGTCTGTACATGCGGCAGCCCGACGGCACCTTCGCCCCGTTCCAGCTGCAGGTGCTGCGCCTCGACGGCGACAGGGTGGCGCACGTGGTGGCGTTCTTCCAGCCGGGGCTGTTCGAGCGGTTCGGGCTGCCGGCGGTGCTGGAGGGGCCGGTGCGCTGAGAGGGGCCGGTGCGGGCCGATGAATCGGCGCACCCCGCCCGGTCGGTATGTGCAGAGGGGGCCGACCATCCAGGCGGCGCCGGCAACGGGCCGGCGCCCGGCACAGGCAGGAGCACGGCCATGGCGACGACGACAACCCAGTCCACCATCACCGACCTGAACGTCGTGATGTTCACCGTCGCGGACCCCGACGCGGCCCGCGATTTCTACACCGGCACGCTCGGCTTCGAGCTGCGCGCCGACATCCGCTTCGGCGAGAACGGGGAGAACCGCTGGCTGGAGGTGGCGCCGCCGGGATCGCCCTGCGCGCGGCTGGCGCTGAACCCGCCGATGGGCGGATCGGAGCCGGGCGGCGGCGCGATCGGCGTGTCGACGCCCGACGTGCACGCCGAGTACGCGCGGCTCAAGGCCCTCGGCGCGAACGTGATGTCGGAGCCCATGACGTCGCCGGGCGCGCCGGTGCTGTTCATGATGTCCGACCCCGACGGCAACGTGATCGCCGTGGTGCAGGAGGAGCAGGGGTAGTGCTGCAGGGCCGG
>CAZDSL010000024.1:12495-16166 GCA_964507655.1 uncultured Mycobacteriaceae bacterium
CCCCGGGGGCGCTGCAGGTTGTTGTACACCGACTCGGCGCGGTCGACGACGTACGTCTCGTGCCAGATGCCGACGGCGCCGGGGTGCGCCCGGGCGCGTTCGTTGAAGGCGCGCCACGCGGGCAGGTGCCGGGCGTCGCGGGAGGCGGCGTACGCGTAGAGCTTGTCGGCCGAGCTCCAGTACTGCAGCACCGCGGGGCCGCCGAGCAGCACGTACTCGTAGCCGAGCAGGCCGGAGTCCTCGTCGTCGGTGAGCTCGCGGAGCATGCGGGGCATGGCGGTGAAGACGGGGCCCCACAGGTCGGGCCGCCAGGGCTTGCCGATGGTCATGCCGATGAGGAAGACGACGAGCCCGCCGTCGTGGTCGTGGGTGAAGCGCTGGATCCCCATTGGATCCTCCTCGATTGGAGAGTGACGCTATCTATTATTGGAGAGTATGACTATCCAAGTCAAGGATTGCGGGGTGCCGGATGCGGATGTCGGAGTTGAGCAGCAGGTCGGGTGTGCCGGTGGCGACGGTCAAGTACTACCTGCGCGAGGGGCTGCTGCCGGAGGGCGAGCGGGTGGCCGCCACCCGGGCGGACTACGGCGAGGAGCACCTGCGGCGGCTGGCGTTGATCCGCGCGCTCATCGGGGTGGGCGGGCTCAGCGTCGCCGCCGCGCGGGCGGTGCTGCGCGAGATCGACCACCCGCCGGGGTCGCTGCATGAGCTGGTGGGCTCGGCGTACATGCGGCTGCCGTCGTCGGTGGCCGGCGAGGGGGCGGGCGACGGTGCGGGGCGCGCCGCCGCGCTGCTCGACGCGCTGGGCTGGGACGTCGCCGCCGAGGAGTGCGGGGACGAGGCGGCGGGGCTGGCGCGGGCGCTCGGCGCGCTCGACGCCGCGGGCTTCGCGCTGGCCGAGGACGACCTGCTCGGCTACGCGCGGGCGATGGGCGGGATCGCGCGCGGGGAGGTGGCGCGCACGCCGGCCGGGTCGCTGCCCGAGGCGGTGCGCTACGTGGTGCTGGGGACGGTGCTGGTGGAGCCGGTGCTGCTGGCGCTGCGGCGGCTGGCGCACGTCGAGTACTCGTCGAGGCTGCTGGCCGGATCGGCGGCGGACGACCCCCGCTGAGTCAGGTGCGGGCCACCAGGAAGTCTTCGCCGCTGGAGGCGCGCAGCCCGTCGGCGCGCCCGCCCAGGCAGCGGTCGCTCACCACCGTGCCCGCGATGTGCTCGGCGGAGGCGAAGCCGGCCTCGCGGGCCAGCGCGAGCATCTGCTCGGGCGTGTAGAAGCCGACGAAGGGCGTGCCGGACGACGCGGCGCCGTCGCTGCTGGCCTTGAGCCCGGCCTGGTCGTCGGTGCGGAGCAGGTCCATCGGTAGCAGGAACGAGATCACGGTGGTCGATCCGGGGGCCATGCGGGCGGCGCGGCGCAGCAGCTCCGCCGTCGCCTCGCGCGTGAGGTACTGCACCACGCCGGTGGCGGCGAGCACGGCCGGGCGGTGCGGATCGAATCCGGCGTCGGCGAGGCGGGCGGGCCAGTCGTCGTCGGCCTCGAAATCCACCGGCACCAGGCGCAGATGGTCGGGGACGCCGTAGCCGAGCTCCTCGAGCCGGCGGCGCTTCCACCGCTGCGGGCCCGGCTGGTCCACCTCGAACACGCGGACGGTGCCGGCGAGGTCGGCGCGGCGCTGCGCGAAGGTGTCGAGGCCCGCGCCCAGGATCACGTACTGGTCGACGCCGCGGGCCGCCTGCTCGGCGACGAGATCCTCGACGAACCGGGCGCGCGCGACGATCGAGGCGCGGAAGCCGGCGGAGAACTGCGGGTCCATGTCGGGGCGCTCGCGCCAGTCGGCGGGCGGGTCGAGCAGGCGCAGGCCCACCTGGTCGGTGAGGGCATGGGGCGGCGCGTCGGCCAGCACGTGGAGGGCGCGCCACAGGGCGACGCGCTCGGCGGTGTTCTCGGGCCCGTCCGCCTGCGGTGCGGCGGTGTCGTGGGCTGCGGGCTCGGGGGTGCCGTCGGGTTCCATCGTGTGCCTCCGGGGTGGGCGGTTCCGGACGCCATGGTGCCACCGCGGCGTCCGGGCGGGAGCGTCGCCCGGGTGTGTGGTGCGGATCGCGCGGCCGGGGAGGCCGGAAGGGAAGCGCGCGGCGCCGGCGACGCGTTGACTGGAGTGGAGACCACGGAAGGAACGCCATGACCACCGACTATGCGGCGCCTCACGGGGCGGCGCCCGCGGCAGCGAAGCCGAACAGCCACATGTTCTACGCCCTCGTCGCGACCGTCGTGTTCTTCCTGCCGCTGGGCGTGGTGGCGGTGGCGAAGGCGGCGCAGGTGGGGTCGCTGTGGTCGATCGGCCAGTACGCCGAGGCGCAGCGGACCGCCGACTCGGCGAAGCGGTGGGCGAACTGGAGCGTCGCCGTCGCGGTGGGGTTCTGGGTGCTGGTGCTGGGGCTGTACGTGGTGCTGGCGGGGGTGGGGATCGCGCTGCGGCAGTGAGGCGGTGGGGTGCGCGCGGCGGGGTGCGTCCGTCGTTACTGCGTCCCGCGGCGCTCTCTCCGCGGCGCTGTGTCCGTCGGCGCGGGGGCTCAGTCCCTGCGGTAGAACGGCGGCGTGACCACGGTGAACGGCAGCCGGTGGCCGCGCACGTCCACCGTCACCGCCGTGCCGGGGGCGCTCAGCGACGAGTCCACGTAGGCCAGCGCGACGGGGTGCCCGAGCGTCGGCGAGAGCGCGCCCGACGTGACGGTGCCGACGGGTGCGTCCTGCGCGTCGTCGGCGGGGTGCACGGTGCAGCCGGGGCGTGCGGCGCGGCGCCCCTCGCCGGTGAGGCCCACCAGGAGCCGGCGGGGAGGCTCGTCGGCGAGGGCCGCCAGCGCGTCGCGGCCGGGGAAGCGAGCGTCGCCGTCGAGGTGCACCAGCCTCCCCAGGCCCGCCGAGTACGGGTGGGTGCGCGGGGTGAGGTCGTTGCCGTGCAGCATGAGGCCCGCCTCGAGCCGCAGCGTGTCGCGGGCGGCGAGCCCCGCGGGCAGGCCGTCGCGGGCCCGCACGGAGCCCAGGACCGTCCGCCACAGCGGGACGGCGGCGTCGGCGGGGGCGTAGAGCTCGACGCCGTCCTCGCCGGTGTATCCGGTGCGTGAGGCCAGCACCGTGATGCCGTCGACCGTCGCGGGCGCGCACCGGAAGTAGCGGAGCCCGGCGGCGTCGGGGGCCAGCTCGGCGACGATCTCGTGGGCGAGGGGGCCCTGGATGGCGACGAGGGCGGTCTGCTCGGTGCGGTCGGTGACGTGGACATCGGGGTGGCCGGCCCGCGCGGCCTCGAGGGCGGCCAGCACGGCGGCGCGGTTGGCGGCGTTGGCGACGACCAGGAAATCGTCGTCGGCGAGGCGGTAGACCACCAGGTCGTCGACGATGCCGCCCTGCCCGTTGCAGACGAGCGTGTAGCGGGCGCGGCCGGCGGCGAGCGTGGACGGGCGGCCCACCACCGTGGAGTCGAGGACATCGGCGGCGTGCGGGCCGGTCACGGCGATCTCGGCCATGTGCGAGAGGTCGAAGACGCCGACGGTGCGGCGGACGGCATGGTGCTCGTCCAGCTCGCTGCCGTAACGGAGGGGCATGCGCCAGCCGGCGAAGTCGGTGAAGCGGGCGCCCAGGGCCTCGTGCTCGTCGGCGAGCGGGGAGTCGAGGGGGC
>CAZDSL010000025.1:0-16110 GCA_964507655.1 uncultured Mycobacteriaceae bacterium
TCAAGGCCGTCGGGTTCGTCGGGTCGTCCGACATCGCCGAGTACATCTACAGCGGAGCGACGGCCCGCGGCAAGCGCGCCCAGTGCTTCGGCGGCGCGAAGAACCACATGATCATCATGCCCGACGCCGACCTCGACGACGTGGCCGATCAGCTCGTGGGCGCCGCGTACGGCTCGGCCGGGGAGCGCTGCATGGCGCTGTCGGTGGCGGTGCCGGTGGGTGAGGAGACCGCCGACCGGCTGCGCGAGAAGCTCGTCACCCGCATCGACAAGCTCACCGTGGGCGCCTGCGACGACCCCGACGCCGACTACGGCCCCCTCGTCAGCGCCGACGCCGTCACCCGGGTGAAGAACTACATCCAGGCCGGCATCGACTCCGGCGCCGAGCTGGTGGTGGACGGCCGGGAGATCACCGTCGACGGGCACGAGGGCGGCTTCTACCTGGGCAGCACGCTGTTCGACAACGTCACCGGCGACATGTCGATCTACCGCGAGGAGATCTTCGGCCCGGTGCTGTGCATCGTCCGCGCCCACGACTACGAGGAGGCGCTGAATCTGCCGTCGAGCCACGAGTACGGCAACGGCGTCTCGATCTTCACGCGCGACGGCGACACCGCCCGCAACTTCTCCAGCCGCGTGGACACCGGCATGGTGGGTGTGAACGTGCCGATCCCCGTCCCCGTCGCATACCACACCTTCGGCGGGTGGAAGCGTTCCGGTTTCGGCGACCTCAACCAGCACGGCCCGGACTCGATCCGTTTCTACACCAAGACCAAGACGATCACGCAGCGCTGGCAGTCCGGCTTCAAGGAGAATGCCGACCACTTCGTGCTGCCGGTGATGGAGTGACGGTCATGGCCGCACACGCGGGCGCGTTCGCACTCAGCGACGATGAACGCGCGATCGTCGACACGGCACGCGAATTCGCCGCCGAACACGTCGCCCCGCAGGCCCTGCAGTGGGACCGGGACAAGCATTTCCCGGTGGACGTGCTCCGCAAGGGGGCCGCGATGGGGCTGGGCGGAATCTACGTCCGTGAGGACGTCGGCGGTTCGGGCCTGCGGCGGGTGGACGCGGCGCGGATCTTCACCGAGATCGCGTCCGCCTGCCCGTCCACGGCCGGCTACATCTCCATCCACAACATGGTGGCCTGGATGATCGACGCCTACGGCACCGAGGAGCAGCGCCGGCGCTGGCTGCCGGGGCTGTGCTCGATGGACCTGCTGGGCAGCTACTGCCTCACCGAACCCGGCGCCGGGTCCGACGCCGCCGCGCTGCGCACCCGCGCCGTGCGGGAGGGCGAGGGCGACTCCGCGGTGTACGTGCTCGACGGCGTCAAGCAGTTCATCTCCGGCGCCGGCGCCGCCGACGTGTACATCGTCATGGCCCGCACCGGCGAGCCCGGGCCGCGGGGCATCTCGGCGTTCGTCGTCGAGAAGGACACAGAGGGGCTGGCCTTCGGCGCGAACGAGCTGAAGATGGGGTGGAACTGCCAGCCCACCCGCCAGGTGATCCTGGAGGGCGCGCGCGTGCCCGCGGCGAACCTGCTCGGCGGCGCGGGGACCGAGGGCGGCAGCGGCGAGGGGCTGGGCTTCTCCATCGCGATGAACGGCCTCAACGGCGGCCGCATCAACATCGCGGCCTGCTCGCTGGGCGGGGCCCGCGGCGCATTCGAGACGGCCACCGCATACCTGCACGAGCGCGAGGCGTTCGGGGCGGCGCTGAGCACCTCGCCCGTGCTGCAGGCGGAGTTGGCCGACATGGCCACCGACCTCGAGGCGGCGCGTCTGCTGCTCTGGCGCGCCGCCGACGCGCTCGACCACGATGCGCCCGACAAGGTGATGCTCTGCGCGATGGCCAAACGCTACGTCACCGACGCCGGATTCGCCGTGGCGGACCGCGCGCTGCAGCTGCACGGCGGCTACGGGTACCTCACCGAGTACGGGATCGAGAAGATCGTGCGCGACCTGCGCGTGCATCAGATCCTGGAGGGCACCAACGAGATCATGCGGATGATCATCGGAAGGACGGTCTCATGAGCACCATCGCATTCCTCGGCCTGGGCCACATGGGCGGGCCGATGGCGCACAACCTCGTGGCCGCCGGGCACACGGTGGCGGGCTACGACCCCGAACCGCCCGCGCAGGAAGCGGCGCGCGAGGCGGGCGTCGCCGTCGCCCGGTCGGCCGCGGAGGCGGTCGCCGGCGCCGAGGTGGTGCTCACCATGCTGCCGAACGGGGCCGTGGTGCTGGGTCTCTACGACGAGATCCTTCCCGCGGCGGCGCCGGGCGCGCTGTTCATCGACAGCTCGACGATCGCTGTGGCCGAC
The DNA here is from genome assembly GCA_964507655.1 of uncultured Mycobacteriaceae bacterium. GTDB lineage: Bacteria > Actinomycetota > Actinomycetes > Mycobacteriales > Mycobacteriaceae > Tomitella. The sequence goes on from CAZDSL010000025.1 coordinate 2,329, forward strand.
GCGCGCGAGGCCCACCGCCGGGCGGCCGCTGCCGGGCATGCGATGGTCGACGCGCCCGTCTCCGGCGGCGTGGTGGGGGCCACGGCCGGCACGCTGGCGTTCATGGTGGGCGGCGACGACGCGACGTTCCGCCGCGCCGAGCCGGTGCTGCAGGCCATGGGCCGCACCATCGTGCACTGCGGCGATTCCGGCAACGGCCAGGCCGCCAAGCTGTGCAACAACATGATCCTCGCCGTGTCCATGGAGGCGGTGAGCGAGGCGTTCGTGCTCGCCGAGGCCCTGGGCCTGTCGCATCAGGCGCTCTTCGACGTGGCCTCGCACGCCTCCGGCCAGTGCTGGGCGCTCACCACCAACTGCCCGGTGCCCGGCCCGGTGCCCACGAGCCCCGCCGACAACGACTACGCGGCCGGGTTCGCGGTGGGGCTCATGGCCAAGGACCTGGGCCTGGCCGCCGCCGCGCTGCGCGAGCACGGCGTGGCCGGCGAACTGGGGCTGCGCATGGCCGAGAAGTACGCTGAGCTGCGCGACGCCGGCCGCGCCGGCAAGGACTTCTCCGACATCATCAACGACATCCGGGCCAGGTCCGCGCGGGGCCGTGCCGGAAAGGGAGCGACCGCATGACCGACTTCGACACCATCCTCACCGAGCGCACCGGCCGGGTCGGCATCATCACGCTCCACCGCCCGAAGGCGCTCAACGCCCTCAACTCCACGGTGATGCACGAGGTCACGTCCGTGGTGGCGGAGTGGGACGAAGACCCGGGCGTCGGCGCCATCGTCATCACCGGCTCGGAGAAGGCCTTCGCCGCGGGCGCCGACATCAAGGAGATGTCGGACATGGGCTTCGGCGAGGTCTTCGGCAGCGCCCTGTTCTCGGGCTGGGAGTCGCTGACGCGGGCCCGCACGCCGATCATCGCCGCCGTCGCCGGCTACGCGCTGGGCGGCGGCTGCGAGGTGGCGATGATGTGCGACATGATCATCGCGGGCGACAACGCGAAGTTCGGCCAGCCGGAGATCACCCTGGGCGTCATCCCCGGCATGGGCGGCTCGCAGCGGCTCACCCGCGCGGTGGGCAAGGCCAAGGCGATGGACCTGTGCCTCACCGGCCGGCAGATGGGTGCCGAGGAGGCCGAGCGGGCGGGCCTGGTGGCGCGCATCGTGCCCGTCGCCGAGCTGCGGCAGGCGGCCCTCGACACGGCCGCCGCCATCGCCGGCATGGACAAGGCCACCGCCATCATGGCCAAGGACGCCGTGAACGCCGCGTTCGAGACCACGCTCAGCGAGGGCGTGCGCACCGAGCGGCGCATCTTCTACTCGACCTTCGCCACCGACGCGCAGACCGAGGGCATGGCCGCGTTCATCGCCAAGCGCACGCCGGAGTTCAACAAGGGTTGAGGCGCTACCCGGCGGCGTCGCCCGGGCCGGGCGACGCTTCCCCGGCGGGGCGGGCGCCCTCGCGGTGACGGCGGGCCAGTCCGCGGTACGTCCGCGGATTGTTGTCCACCCACCAGACCGCGCTGCCGCTGAGCGGCCCGCGGACGGTGGCCGGGGTGCCGGTGGCGACGGTCTCGGCGGGGATCCGGGTGCCCGGCGTGACGACGGCCCCGGCGGCCACCAGCGCCCTGCCGCCGATCTCCGCGCCGTCCTGGACCACCGCGCCGTTGCCGATCAGCGCCTCCGCGCCGACCACGGCGCCGTGCACCACGCACAGGTGCCCCACCGTGGCTCCCGGGCCGATCACGGTGGGCTCCTCGCCGCCGTGCACCACCGAGCCGTCCTGCACGTTCGCGCCGGCCCGCACGATGATCGGGCCGAAGTCGGCGCGCAGCACGGCGTTGTACCAGACGGACGCGCCCTCCTCGACGCGCACGTCGCCGACGAGGGTGGCGGTGGGGGCGATCCACGCGTCCGGATGGACCTCGGGCGCGGCGCCCTCGAAGCTGAACAGAGGCATGTGCGGAATGTAGCGCGTCCGCAGCGGTGCGGCGGCGGCGCGGCCGGTCGGCGCAGCCCCGGCGATTCCGCGCAATCGCCTCGGACGACCGTCAAGCAGTGTTAGCTTCCGGGCATGCGGAAGCGGATCGGGGCGCGCGGGCCCGGCGTGCCGGGGCTGGTGGTGCGTGCGCTCGGGGCGGCGATGCTGCTGGCGGCGCTCGTCGCGGTGCCGCAGAACGCCGCCGCGGCCGAGGGGCCTGCGCCGCTGGGGGACGGGTTCCACTGGGGCGTGGCGATGAGCGAGTTCCAGTCGGGCGGCTACTTCCCCGACAGCAACTGGACCCGCTACGCCGCGCAGTCCGCCGACCCGTATCGGAACTCGGTCGACTTCTTTCACCGCTACCCCGAGGACATCCGTCGCGCGGCCGACCTGGGCGTGAACACCTTCCGGCTGTCGATCGAGTGGGCGCGCCTGGAGCCGGCGCCGGGGCGGTGGGACGAGGCCGCGTTCGCGTACTACGACGACGTGCTGCGCGAGATCGTCGACGCCGGCATGCGCCCCATGCTCACCCTCGACCACTGGGTGTACCCGGGGTGGGTGGCCGACAGGGGCGGCTGGGCGAACCCGGACATCGTCGGCGAGTGGCTGGAGAACGCCCGCAAGGTGGTGGACCGCTACGCGCACTTCGATCCGCTGTGGGTGACCTTCAACGAGGGCACCGCCTACGTGATGCAGGAGGTCAAGCACGGCGGGCTCGCGCCGGCAGACGTGCCCGTGATGTTCGACCGGATGGCGCAGGCGCACCGGGCGGTCTACGACCACATCCACGCCGTGCAGCCGGGCGCCATGGTCACCACCAACGCCTCCTACATCCCCACCGTCGAGCCGGCGATGGACGCCCAGCTCATCGACAAGGTGGCCGACAGGCTCGACTTCGTCGGCATCGACTACTACTACGGGGTCTCACCCGCCAACCCCACCGCGATCTATGCCCTGCTCGACGAGCATTGGAAGGCCACCCTCGAGCCCGAGGGCATCTACTACGCGCTGCGCTACTACGCGCGCAGGTTCCCCGGAAAGCCGCTGTACATCGTCGAGAACGGCATGCCCACCGACAACGGCGCCCCCCGGGCCGACGGGCAGACGCGCTCGGCGGCGCTGCGCGACGACGTCTACTGGATCCAGCGCGCCAAGGCCGACGGCATGGACGTGATCGGCTACAACTACTGGTCGCTCACCGACAACTACGAGTGGGGCACCTACGCGCCGCGGTTCGGCCTGTACACCGTCGACGTGCTCACCGACCCGTCGCTCACCCGCCGCCCCACCGACGGGGTGGACGCCTACCGCGAGATCATCCGCGCCGGCGGGGTGCCCCCGGGGTACATCCCCAGCCGCGCCCCGGCGGCGTGCTCGCTGGTGGACGCGCCGTCGAGCTGCCTGGAGCCGGTGACGGTGGACTAGCTGTACCAGCCCGTCAGCCGGCGTCCACGCGGAACATCGTGGCCGTCATCGTCGCGCAGTGCGTCTCGCCGTCGCCGTCCACGCCCGACTCGTCCATGCCGAACACCTCGGCCCTGCACACGGTGATGGTCCGCCCCGAGCGCACGACGTGGGCGCGGGCGACGAGCCGCTCGCCGCGCGCGGGCGCGAGCAGGTTGGTCGTGAACTCCACCGACAGCACCTCGGAGCCCGGCGGCATCAGCGTGAGCGCGGCGTACCCGCACGCCGTGTCGGCCGCCGCGGCGGTCACCCCCGCGTGGAAGTAGCCCAGCTGCTGGGTCAGATCCGGCGAGTGCGGCACGACCACGTCCACCAGGCCCGGCTCGACGCGCTCGAGCCGGGCACCGTAGGCGCGCATGAGGCCCTGCCGGGCGAACGAATCCCGCACGAGTTCGGCGAAATCGGGGTTGCGGACCGCATACTCTGGCATGCGTGCAGCGTGCCACAGCGCCCGCGCCGCACCCCGGCGGCACGGGCGGGCCCGCGGAGGAAGGGGCGGCGTGAGCGATCATCCGGTGTGCGTCACCTGCGGCGTGCAGTACCCGCGAGGCCACGACACGGCCCGCTGCCCGATCTGCGACGAGGAACGCCAGTACGTCGGCTACGGCGGGCAGCAGTGGACCACCACCGACGCGCTGCGGGCCGAGCGCACCAACCGGTTCGCGCAGGAGGCGCGCGGGCTGTGGGGCGTGGGCACCGAGCCCGCGTTCGGCATCGGCCAGCGCGCGCTGATCGTCCCCGGCGAGGGCGGCAACCTGCTGTGGGACTGCCTCAGCCTGGTCGACGACGACACGGTGCGGCGCATCGCAGAGCTGGGCGGCCTCGCGGCCATCGCGATCTCGCACCCGCACTACTACTCGTCGATGATCGAGTGGTCCGACGCCTTCGGCGGCATCCCGGTGTACGTGCACGCCGACGACGCGCAGTGGGTGCAGCGCACGTCGGACGCGGTGCGGCTGTGGGAGGGCGACGCGCTCGAGGCGCTGCCGGGCCGCACGCTGCTCAACCTGCGCGTGCACTTCGCCGGCGGCACGGTGGTGCACTGGCCGGGCACCGACGGGCGCGGGGCGGTGTGCTCGGGCGACATCCTGCAGGTGGTGGCCGACCGGCGCTGGGTGGGCTTCATGTACAGCTACCCCAACCTCATCCCCGAGCATCCCGACACGGTGCGGCGTGCGGTGCAGAGGCTCGCGCCCTACCGTTACGACATGGTCTACGGCGCGTGGTGGGGCAAGGTGCTCGACGGGTCCACCGTCGACGGCGGGGCGGAGGCGGCGGTGCGCCGCTCGGCGCAGCGCTACCTGCGGCACCTGGGGCTGGAGCCGTGAGCGGCGCGACGGCCGCGCAGCGGCGCGAGGTGGGCCGGCTGCGGCTCGCGGCGCAGCGGCTCGTGGGGGAGGGGTTCGACGGCGCGGCCGACGCCGTGCGGCACATGTCGGCGATGCAGGGCCAGGACCTGCCCGGCGCCATGACCTCCGTCGCGCTGCGCACCCGCTCCCGCAGCCGCACCGGGGTGATCGACGCGATGAACGCGGGCGAGGTGGTGCGCACGTGGCCGATGCGCGGCACGCTGCACCTGGTCCCGGCCGAGGACCTGCGCGCGGTCCTGTCTCTGACGGGCGAGCGCACGCTGCGGGCCACGGCGCGCAACCGCGAGCTGCGCGGGGTCGACGACGCGCTGCTCGGCCGGGCCCGCGACGCGACGCTCGGCGCCCTGGGCGGCGGGCGCTCGCTCAGCCGCGAGGAGATGCTCGACCTGTGGCAGCGCGAGGGCGTCATCCGCGACGACGCCGAACGCGGGTATGTGGGCTACCGGCTGCTGTTCACGCTCGCCGTGGAGGGCACGGTGTGCTTCGGCCCGTATGCGGACGGCCGCCAGCGGATCGTCGCCGCCGGCGAGTGGCTCCCCTCCGGCGCGCAGCCGGAGCCCGACGAGGCGCTGGCGCAGTGGGTGCTGCGCTACTTCCGCAGCCACGGCCCGGCGACGGTGCGCGACTTCGCGTGGTGGACCAAGCTGCCGCTGAACGCGATCCGGGCGGCGCTGGGCGAGGTGGCGGGCCGGCTCGAATCCTGGACCGTCGGCGACGACGAGTATCTGATGGCTCCCGAGACCCCGGACCTGCGCGCCGCCGCCGGCCGCGGCGCCGACGGCGTGCTCCTGCTGCCGGGGTTCGACGAGTTCCTGCTCGGCTACGGCACGCGCGCGGCGGCGCTGCCGGACGAGCACGCGGACAAGGTGGTGCCCGGCGGCAACGGGATGTTCCGCGGCACCGTCGTGTCGGGCGGGCGCGTGGTGGGCACCTGGAGGCGCAAGGGCAGCGGCGCCGCGGTGCGCATCGACGCCGAGCCGTTCACCGCGTTCACCAAGACGGTCGAGGCCGCGCTGCCCCGCCGGTTCGCGGCGCTGCCCTGACCACCGCCGGGGCGGCGAGCGTCAGGGGCCGGTGCCGCACCCGCGGTCAGGGCAGCGGGGCGCCGCGGTACGGCCCGAAGCTCCACTTGCCGCCCTCCGGGTCGCGCACCGCGAACTCGCGGTTGCCGTAGTCCTGGTCGGCGAGGGGCCGCATGATGTCGGCGCCCTCCGCCACGGCCCGCGCGTAGAGGGCGTCGACGTCGGCGGTCACCACGTAGGCGCCGAACGCGCCCGGGATCAGTTCCCACTCGCCGCCGGGCTTGTGGTCGCCCAGCATGATTCCGCCGCCCTCCGGCCACGCCAGCTCGGCGTGGGCCACGCGGCCGTCGTCGTCGGTGACGCACAGGGTCTCGACGAACCCGAGCGTGCGCACCGCCCAGTCGATCAGCCCGCGCGCGTCGCGGGCCTGCAGCGACGGCCACACGGTGGGGGCGGGGGAGGTCTGCGTGTCATTCCTGTTCTCGTCCATGGCCTCAGCCTGCGTCACGGCGGTGCCCGCCGGCTTGTATGTTTGCGATCTCCTCGGCGACGAACGCGCCCGGGGCGGCGCCGGTGAACCGGCGGAACTCGCGGGTGAAGTGGGCCTGATCGAAGTACCCGGCGGCGACGGCGACGTCGGCCAGCGCCGGCCGCACCCCCGCGCGCACGGCCGACGTGAGCGCGCCGAACGCGGCGTCGAAGCGCATCAGCCCCGCGAGGCCGCGCGGTGTCACACCCAGTTCGCGGCGCAGCACCACCGACAGCTGCCGCGGGCCGAGCCACGATTCGCGGGCGAGCTCGGCGATGGGGATGCGCCCGTCCGCCGCCGCCAGCCTCCGCCACACCTCGGCCGCGGCCGGGTGCGGCCGGGCCCGCCCCGCGCCGCGGCGCAGCAGGAACCGCTCGACCTCGGTGAAGCGGCCCTCCCACGTGGGGATCTCGTGGAGGCGCTCGCGCAGCCGGGCGATCCCGTCGCCCAGCACCTCCTCGCCGGGCCAGGTGACGCCGCCCAGCTCCGCGGCGGGCGCGCCCAGCAGACTCCGCGCGGCGAGCGGATGCAGGTCGAGCTGGATCCCGCGCTGGCGCACGGGCTGCCGGATGAACGCGGGCGACAGGTGCAGCCCGGCGGTGAGCGTGCCGAAGGCGCGCAGGGCGCCGCCGCGCCAGGAGGCCTCGTCGTCGGCGCACTCCACGGGCGCGTCGAGGCTGATGATCATGGTGAGCCCGCGCGAGGGGATGCCGCGGTGCAGGCCCTCGGCGAGGCCGTCGGCGGAGTATCCGTACAGCGCGAGCACGCCGGGCACCCGCGAGCGCCGGTGCACGAACTCGCGCACGGCCTCCACGTGCGGGCCGCCGTCCATGCCCCGATCATGCCGCAGTCCCGGGCCGGGGGCACCGTCTGCGGCGCGCGGGCTCAGCCGTCGACGAAGTCGCCGGCGCCGCGGCGCAGCGCGGTGAGCACCGTGATGAGGTCCTCGACCCCGTCGTCGCCCAGGCCCGGGTCGGCGAACACGTGCGCGTTGAGCTCCTCGGTGGCCGCGAGCGAGAGCGTGCGCCCCTCGTCGGTGATCGCCACGAGCGTGGTGCGCCGGTCGGTGGGGTGCGGGCGGCGGCGCACCAGCCCGGCCGATTCGAGCCGGTCGACCACGTTGGTGATGCTGGTGGGGTGCACCTGGAGCCGCGCGCTGGCCTTGTTCATCGGCAGCGCGCCGCTGCGGGTGAACAGCAGCAGCATGAGCATCTCGTAGCGCGCGAAGGTGAGGCCGTGCGGGCGCAGCACCCGCTCTACCCGGCTGAGCATGATCTGGTGCGCGCGCATGACGGAGGTGACGGCGGCCATCCCGTCGGCGGCCGCGCCCCACCCGTGCTCCGCCCACTGTCGGCGGGCCTCGGTGATGGGGTCCGCGGGGAGGGGGGCTGCCGGGCTCATGTCGGACCAGTATACGGACATCCCGCGTACCGATAGTCGGATGACCATGCGATGGGACCCCGCAGCCAGCGTGTTCGCCCCGTCGCCGCGGTGACGGTTGTCTATCATGGACCCGGTGGTGGAGATCTCCGCCGTGCCCGGGCGGAAGCGCGCCCGGCCGAACGAGGAGTACAGGTGGCACACGACGATCGGGCGGCCGTCCGCGACGCGGTGGCACGCATGCACCGCGAGTCGGGCCTGCCCATGGTCTTCGGCGGGGCGGTGACGGGGCGCGACAGGCTGCAGATCACCGAGTTCGTGGGCGCGCAGAGCGGCACCATGCGCGGCCTGCGGGTGCAGACGGGCTCCGGGCTGGGCGGCAAGGCGATGGCCCTGCGCCGGCCGGTGCTCGTCAACGACTACGCCCGCGCCGACGCCATCACCCACGACTACGACGAGGCCGTCACCGGCGAGGGCATCCGCACCATGGTGGGCATCCCCGTGATGGTGGGGCGCTCGGTGCGCGGCGTGCTGTACGGGGCGCTGCGCGGCACGGTCTCGATCGGCGACAGGGTCATCGACTCGATGGTCACCGTGGGACGCATCCTCGAGCAGGACCTGGCCGTGCGCGACGCCCGCGAGCGCGAGCACCCCTCGAGCGAGGTCTTCCCGCTCCCGCCCGCCGACGAGCCCGTCACCGTGGTGCGCGAGAGGCTGCTCGGCCTGGCCGGGCGCATCGACGACGCGGCACTGCGCGAGGAGATCGTCGGCCTGGTCTCGCAGCTTCCCCGCGACGACGAGGACGCCGCCCGCGACGCGGTGGCCGCCGTCGCGGCGACGGCCCCGGGCGTGCGGCTCAGTCCCCGGGAACGCGACGTGCTCATGCAGGTGGCGATGGGGCACACCAACGCGCTCATCGCCGAGCGCCTCGGCGTGGGGCCCGAGACGGTCAAGAGCTACCTGCGCACCGCCATGCGCAAGCTCGGCGCCAACAACCGCATCGAGGCCGTCGTGGCGGCCCGGCGGGTGGGCGCACTGTAGCGTCCCGCGCATGAACCGACCCCTGGGAGCCGACGTCGTCATCGTCGGCGGCGGATCGTCCGGCGCCGTCCTCGCCGCCCGGCTCAGCGAGGACCCCTCCCGCTCCGTCCTGCTCATCGAGGCGGGGGCCCCGGACCCGCCGATCGGGCCGACGCCCGCGCACCTGCTGCCGATCGGCCCCGGGTCGCCGCGCGCCCGCTCGTACGTCTCCACCCTCGCGCCCGCGGGGGCGTGGGACGCGGCGGAGGAGACGGTGGGCACGCTGGTGCGCGGCTGCGGCGTGGGCGGCTCGGGCGCGGTCAACGGCGCCTACTTCGTCCGCGCCACCGCCCGCGACCTCGACGGCTGGGGGAGCGCGCTGTGGACGCACGAGGCCACGCTGCCGTACTTCGCGCGCTCGGAGAACGACGCCGATTTCGGCGCGATGCCCGGCCACGGCGCCGCGGGCCCGGTGCCGGTGCGGCGGCGCGCGCCGGAACGGTGGCGGCCGGTGACGGCGCGCTTCGCCGAGGCGGCGCGGGCCGCGGGGTACCCGGACGAGGCCGACAAGAACGGTGCCGGCCCGGCCGGGATCGGCCCGGTGCCGTGCAACATCGCCGACGGCATGCGGGTGGACCCGGCCACCGCCTACCTGGGCGGCGCGGGCGAGCGGCCCAACCTCACCGTGTGGACGGGGGTCACGGTGCGCTCCGTCGCGCTGCGGGGCGGAGCCGCCGTGGGGGTGCGGGTGCACGGCGGCGGCGCGGTGCACACCATCGGCGCCGGGACCGTGGTGCTGGCGGCGGGGGCCATCGAGACGCCCGCGCTGCTGTGGCGCTCGGGCATCGGGGCGCCCGGCCTGCTCGGCGCGGACACCGCGCACGCGCTGCCGGGGGTGGGCCGCGAGTTCGCCGACCACCCCGAGATCACCATCCCGTACGCGCCCGCGGACGAGGCCGCGCAGGACGCGCCCGCGCCGATCCTCGAGGCATGCCTCACCATCGACGACGGCCCCGCCGGCGCCGTCGAGATCCGCCCCTACACCGCGTCGTTCGGCGCCGCGGTGCCCGGCAACCCGCCCATGCCGCCGGTGCTGGGGGTGGCGCTGATGGCGCCGCGCTCGCGGGGCACGATGCGGCCCGATCCGGCCGTCCCGTGGGGCGCGCCGCTGCTCGAGCACCGGTACCTCACCGACCCGCACGACGCGGCCGAGGCGCGCGCCGCGGTGGAGCTGGCGCAGCGGCTGCTGGCGGCGTCGGGCATCGGCGCCCCCCTCGACGAGCGGCCGCCGCGGCTGGGCACCTCGCAGCACATGACCGGGACCTGCCCCATGGGCGACGACCCGGCCGCGGGCGCCGTGGTGGACGAGCGCCTGCGCGTGCACGGGCTGAGCGGGCTGTTCCTGGCCGACACCTCGGTGTTCCCGCACCCGCCCGCGCGCGGGCCGCACGCCACCGCGGTGATGCTCGCCGAGCGGGCCGCGGAGTTCGTCGCCGCCGGATAGCCGAGCCTCGCGGGCCCGCCGCCGCGGCTACACCACGCGGTAGTCGGACGTGTGCCAGTAGGCCGTCATGGCGGTGATCTTCGCGTGCTCGTCGAAGGTCATCACGTCGATGGGCACCACCTCCACCGTCTTCTCCGGGAGCGTGGTGGTGATGCGGAAGCGGAAGGCGGCCGAGTCGCCCGAGATGCGGCAGTCGAGCAGCTCGGAGGAATTCCTGTAGCCGGCCGAGTGCGCGTAGAAGGCGGCGATGGCGTCGCGGCCCCGGTGCGCGGGGCTGCCCGCGGGGTCTTCGACGGTGGCGTCGTCGGCGTAGAGGGCGAGGATCGCGTCGGGATCGGCGGCGCCGACGGCGTCGACGTAGGCCTGGACGGTGGCGCGGATGGCGGCTCGGCGTTCGTGATCGGCGGCGGGCACGGGACCTCCTCGGCGGTGGGGCAGGCGCGATCGCGCCCCCTTTTCTGCACGCTATACCCGCGGCGGGCGTGCACAGCGGGTTCGGCCCGGCGTGCCGCGGGGCCCGCCGCGCGGCCGTGCCGGGGGCGCGGATCGCCGCCGGGGCATCCGTTTTCGCCGGAGCACCGCTACCGTCCGGCGGCCACGGCGTCGTAGGGTGGGCGATGCAGCCGGTTCGCCGGCCGCGGCCACGAGGAGCCCCGAAGGCCGCGACGGCGTCGAAGCCCGCACCGCGGTGCGGGCTGAGAGGGAACCCGGTGGGAATCCGGGACTGTCCCGCAGCGGTGAGTGGGAACGACCCCCGTCAGTAAGCACTGGGCACGAGCCTGGGAAGCGACGGGCAGTAGGTGCGGCGCACGCCGCGCGCCCGCGAGTCCGAATACCTGCCGGCCCGTGTCGGGCACGCCGTGCCCGTCGGTCCACCGCCTCGGGGAATGGGCGTGTCGGTCGCTTCCTGCGTTTGTCGCCTTTCCGGCGGGGCTCGAGGCGCCCACGCGTTCCGCCGGTGGTGGAGTCACCTACGTCTGCACATGGAGACACACGTGGATACACCTTTCACCGCGACCGTACTGGGCTCACCTCGCATCGGTCCGCACCGCGAATTGAAGAAGGCCGTGGAGGCCTACTGGGCAGGGCGCAGCGACGCCGCCGCGCTGCACGCCACCGGCGCGCGGCTGCGGGCCGGCCAGTGGGCAGCGCAGAAGGCCGCCGGCCTCGATTCGATCCCCGTCGGCACGTTCTCGTATTACGACCACGTGCTCGACACCGCCGCCATGCTCGGCGCGCTGCCCGAACGCGTCGCGTCCGTCGCCGACCCGCTCGACCGCTCCTTCGCGGCGGCCCGCGGCACCGACACGATCGCGCCGCTCGAGATGACCAAGTGGTTCGACACCAACTACCACTACCTGGTGCCGGAGATCTCGCCCGCCACCCGGTTCGCGCTCGACCCGTCGAGGCTCCTCGGCGAGCTGGCCGAGGCGCAGGAGCAGGGCGTCGCCGCGCGCCCGGTGGTGCTGGGGCCGGTGACGTTCCTGCTGCTGTCGAAGTCCGTGGGGGAGGGCTCCGGCGCCCCGCTCCTCGACCGCGTCGACGAGCTGGTGCCGCTCTACGCCGAGCTGCTCGCCCGGCTCGCGGACGCGGGAGCCGAGTGGGTGCAGATCGACGAGCCGGCCCTGGTGGCCGACCGCACCGCCGGGGAGATCGCCACCGCCCGGCGCGTGTACGACGCGCTCGCGGCGGCGGACGCGCGCCCGGCGATCCTCGTCGCGTCGTACTTCGGCTCGCTCGGCGACGCGCTCCCGGCGCTCGCGGCCACCGGGGTGGAGGGGCTGGCGGTGGACCTCGTCGCGGGCTCCGACGCCCTCGCCGCGGTGCCAGGCCTGGCCCGCAAGCACGTCGTCGCCGGCGTGGTCGACGGCCGCAACGTGTGGCGCACCGACCTGACCCGCGCGCTCCACACGCTCGCCACGCTGCTCGGCAGCGCGGGCACGCTCGCGGTGTCCACCTCGTGCTCGCTGCTGCACGTGCCCTACACGCTCGAGGCGGAGGACGCCCTGCAGGAGCCGCTGCGCTCGTGGCTGGCCTTCGGCGCCGAGAAGACGGCCGAGGTGGTGACGCTGGCGACCGCGCTCACCCGGGGCCGCGAGGCCGTCGCCGACGTGCTCGCGGCCTCGGACGCGGCGGCGGAGTCGCGGCGCACCGACCCGCGCCTGCATGACGACGCGCTGCGCGCCCGGCTCTCCTCGCTCGGCGGCGCGGCGCGCGCACGCGGCACGGCCGAGGAGCGGCGCGCCGCGCAGGCCGCGCTCGAGTTGCCGCCGCTGCCCACCACCACCATCGGCTCGTACCCGCAGACGCGCGCGATCCGGGTGGCGCGCTCGGAGCTGCGCCGGGGCGTCATCGACGAGGCCGAATACCGCCGCCGCATGCGCGCCGAGATCGCCGACGTCGTGGCGCTGCAGGAGGAGCTGGGCCTGGACGTGCTGGTGCACGGCGAGCCCGAACGCAACGACATGGTGCAGTACTTCGCCGAGCAGCTCGACGGCTTCTTCGCCACGCAGAACGGCTGGGTGCAGTCGTACGGCAGCCGCTGCGTGCGCCCGCCCGTGCTCTACGGCGACGTGCGGCGGCCGCGCCCGATGACCACCGAGTGGATCACCTACGCGCAGTCGCTCACCGGCAAGCCGGTCAAGGGCATGCTCACCGGGCCCGTGACCATCCTGGCGTGGTCGTTCGTGCGCGACGACCAGCCCCTCGCCGACACCGCCGACCAGGTGGCGCTGGCGATCCGCGACGAGACGGTGGACCTGCAGGGCGCCGGCATCCGGGTGATCCAGGTGGACGAGCCCGCGCTGCGCGAGCTGCTGCCGCTGCGCGCGGCCGGGCAGGCGGCGTACCTGGAGTGGGCGGTGGGGGCGTTCCGGCTGGCCACGTCGGGGGTGGCCGACTCCACCCAGATCCACACGCACCTGTGCTACTCGGAGTTCGGCGAGGTGATCGGCGCCATCGCCGGCCTGGACGCCGACGTCACCTCGATCGAGGCGGCGCGCTCGCACATGGAGGTGCTCGGCGACCTCAACGCCGTGGGCTTCGACCTGGGCGTGGGGCCGGGGGTGTACGACATCCACTCGCCGCGCGTGCCCGGCGTCGACGAGATCGAGGCGCTGCTGGGCGAGGCGCTGGCCGCGGTGCCGGCGGAGCGGCTGTGGGTGAACCCCGACTGCGGCCTCAAGACCCGCGGCACCGAGGAGACGGTGGCCTCGCTGCGCAACCTCGTGGCGGCGGCGCGGCGGGTGCGCGCGGGGCTGTAGGGCTGCGGCGCTGTAGGGCTGTGGGGCTGCGCCCGATCCGAGCACCTGCTGGGCGGTCCGAGCGCCGGTTCCCCGGGTCTCCGGGCGAGCCGGTGCTCGGATCGGGTGCCGGGGCCGCCCACATCGGGTGCCGGGGCCGCCCGGATCAGCCCCGGATCAGCCCCGCCCGGCCGCCGCGTTCTCCAGCCGCGCCAGGTAGTGCAGGGTGCCGTTGATGCGCTCGGCGGCGCGCGGGTCGCTGTCCTTGAGGCCCCAC